>DASVPT010000065.1:0-5785 GCA_036389535.1 Actinomycetota bacterium | reverse complement strand
AACTGGAAGATGCACAAGACGCACCTGGAAGCCATCCAGTTCGTCCAGAAGCTCTCGTACCTGCTCGTTGCGAAGGACGCCGAACGCGTCGAGGTCGTGGTGTGCCCCCCGTTCATCGCGCTGCGAAGCCTTCAGACGCTGTACGAGGCCGACCGTCTTCCGTATGGCCTGGGCGCGCAAAACGTGCATTGGGAGGAGAAGGGCGCGTACACCGGTGAGATCTCCGCGCCGATGCTCGCCGCGCTGAAGTGCAGCTACGTGATCGTCGGCCATTCCGAGCGCCGGCAGCTCTTCGGTGAAACGGACGACATGGTGGCGAAGAAGGTTCGAGCCGTGGTGGCGAATGACATGCGGCCGATCGTCTGCGTCGGGGAGACGCTGGAGGAACGAGACACCGGGCGGACCGAGGAGCGGGTCGTCACCCAGGTGAAGGCTGCCCTCGGCGGCATCGACGACGAGAAGGTTCGAACGCTGGTCATTGCCTACGAGCCGGTGTGGGCCATCGGAACGGGCCGCAACGCCAATCCCGCCAACGCCGGTGAAGTGGTTCGGCTCATCCGGGGAACGGTCGCGTCGATGTTTTCCGACGAGGTCGGTCAGGCGGTTCGGGTCCAGTACGGCGGCAGCGTGAAGCCCGGCAACGTCAGGGATTTCATGGCGCACCCCGAGATCGACGGCGCCCTGGTGGGAGGAGCCAGCCTGGATCCGGAGGAGTTCGCCCTGATCGTGAAGTACCGATGAACCAGCTCGTCTACGTCTGCCTGGACGGCCTGGGGGATGATCCCATCCCGGAGCTCGGTGGAAGGACGCCGCTCGAGGCGGCTCGGACGCCGGCGCTGGACGGGCTCGCGGCGAGGGGGGCGCTCGGGTTGGTCCACACGGTCGGGGAGGACGTCGCGCCCGAGTCCGACATCGCGGTGTTCGCGATCCTCGGCTACGACCCCCGCCTCGATCACCCGGGGCGAGGCGTGCTGGAGGCGCTCGGCGCCGGCATGGACTTCCGCGACGGGGATCTCGCGCACCGGGTCAACTTCGCCACGCAGGACGGCGGCGTCATCATCGACCGGCGGGTGGGCAGAGATCTCCCCAGCGACGACGCCGAGGCGCTGGCCAAAGAGGTCAACGGCACCCTGGAGCTGTCCGACGCGGACTTCGAGCTGCGCGCGACGGTCGAACACCGGGGCGCCGTGGTCATTCGAGTGCGGGACGGCGGGCTGTCCGCCAACGTCACGAACACGGATCCCGCCTACGCCAAGCAGGGATCACTCGGCGTGGCGCTGGAAGAATTCGAGGATCGCGTGGCGAGGGCCGAACCGCTGGACGACACCGTCGAGGCCGCACGTGCCGCGGACCTCACGAACGCCTTCGTGGAGGGCTCCGCCGCGATCCTCGAACGATCGGAGGTCAACCGCCGCCGGCGCCAGGAAGGCCGGCTCGCCGCCAACCTGATTCTCACTCGCGACGCCGGCGATCACATTCCCCAGCTCACGCCCATCAAGGAACGCTTCGGCCCCGAGTGGGGGTGCTTCGTCGAGATGCCGGTCGAGCGGGGGATCTCGATGGTCCTCGGGATGGCGCCGGTGGACGCGCCAAGCATGCCGGCCCGCCAAGAGCAGTACTCGGCCTGGGCGGCGCTGGCGGCGGAGGCGCTGGGGGGATACGACGCCCTCTACATCCACATCAAGGGACCCGACGTCCCGGCTCACGATGGAAACGCCGAGGAGAAGCTCCGTGTGATCGAGGACATCGATTCGGCGTTCTTCGCTGAGCTGCTGCCGAGGATCAACTCGAACCGGACCCTCATGGCGGTGACGGCCGACCACTCCACGTCATGCGTGAGGAAGGCCCACACCGCCGATCCGGTTCCCCTCGTGGTCAGCGGCCCCCGCGTCCGCGCCGATGGATCCTCGTCGTTCGGAGAGCGAGCCGCCCGCGAGGGAGGTCTTGGCACGATGCTGGGCCCCGAGATCGTCCCCCGGCTCGTCGACCTCCTGAGAGTCTGACCGGGTGGTGCTCGTGAGGTTACGAAAGGCTCTTGCGCTTGCGGCGCTCGCGGCGATCGTCGGCGCCTCGTGCACGCATGGCACCGCGGCCGGGCCGAAGGGAGGGCACCCGACCGTTCGGGGCGGTAAGGCGACGTTCGGCGCCGAGAACTGGCCGCAGTGCCTGAACCCGCTGACGTCCTGCAACTTCGCCACCGGTTTCCACCTGACCATCGCGCAGCAGGTGCTGCCGAAGCTGATGATGCTCGATCAACAGAACGAGTATGTGCCGTCCCCACTGCTCACCCGGGCCCCCAGCCTGGGAAACGGCCTGATGACGGCGAGCCCGTTCAAGATCACGTACAAGCTGAACCGCAAAGCCGTTTGGGACGACGGCTCGCCGATCACCTCCAAAGACATTCGCTTCACATGGCTGGCCATCCTGCACACGAAGGGGTCGGACAACCCGACTGGATACGACCTGATCAAGGACATCTCGACGCCGGACGCCCGAACTGCCGTCCTGTCCTTCAAGGAGCCGTACGCGGCGTGGGCCGATCTCTTCGGAGGCGGGAACGTCAACGGGTACGTCCTCAAGCGCGCCGCGTTCAAGGGCGCGAAGCCTGCCGAGCCGAACCTCGAGAACGAGCTGATCAAGGACATTCCCTTCTCCGGAGGGCCCTGGAAGCTCCAGTCGTGGAGCGATGAGCGCGCCGTGCTGGTGCGCAACGCCGCCTACTGGGGGCGAAAGCCATTGCTGGATCGAGTGACCTTCGTGCCGCTGACCGACACCCGCAAGTCCCTCAGCGCGCTTCGGACGGGCAAAGTGGCCGCCATCTATCTCAGCGAGGCGCCGACGGCCAGCATCACGGGGGAACTGGCCGGATCTTCACGCGCCAGATTCGTCAGCGGTCCGACCCCGTATGGAGAAGCGCTGTGGCTCAACTTGAAGAAGGCACCGCTCGACGATCCCAAGGTCCGAGAGGCCCTGGCCTATGCGGTCGATCGACAATCGGTCGTCAACACCGTCATCAGGGTCAATGACCCTCGCGCGGCGGTGCTTCAATGCCTCCCGCCGGTCCTCGCGGTCGTTGGGAAGTGGTGCGACCAGACCCACTTCGCCAAGTTCCGCTATAGCCCCCAGCGATCGCTTCAGATCCTGAGCGCCGCGGGCTGGAGCTGCTCCACCAAGCCGTGCACGAAGAATGGAGAGAAGCTGACCATCGTGGACACGGTCCTTTCCGGCGCTGAGCGCTCCGTGGCCACCGGGCGGGTGATCAGGGAGCGAGCCATGGCGGCTGGCTTCGACATCCAGGTCAAGGAGAACGAGGCCACGGACCTGTTCATCAACAAGATGCCCAAGGGTGACTATCAGATGGCGGACCTCAGCCTGGGAGGGGTGGCGGACCCGAGCCAGACCGGGACGTACGCCTGCAGCCAGATTCCCACTGAATCGAGCAACTTCGCTGGAGCGAACACCAGCTTCTGGTGCAACGAG
The DNA here is from genome assembly GCA_036389535.1 of Actinomycetota bacterium. GTDB lineage: Bacteria > Actinomycetota > UBA4738 > UBA4738 > UBA4738 > JALYGK01. The sequence goes on along the minus strand of DASVPT010000065.1, from coordinate 2,305 downwards.
GAGGCGACCCGACTCATGGAGGAGGCCGACCACGAGATCCATCCAAAGCGGCGACTCCAGCTCGTCCGCCGGGTCCAGGAGCTGCAGGCGCGTGAGGTCGTCGCCATCCCCCTCTACTCGGTGGTGGCCATCACGGCGTGGCGGACCGATCTCATCGGGGGTCCTATTGGGGAGTGGAACTCGGCGTTCTACGGCACGTTCTTCAACATGGATCAGTGGTCCCGGCTCGCCCGCAGCAAGTCAAGCTAGCGGGCCGACTCCTCTGTAGGGCGGTGGGCCGCAATCCCTCCAAGCTGGGTTCAACGTATAGTTCGACAGACATGTGGAGCTTTTGCGCAAACTAGGCAATTGTCGCTAGGCTCTTGCAGCCGTAAGGAATCCGTGCAGTTGAGAAGGGAGGATGTATGAGTTTGCGGTTATTTGGCCGCACCTTGGCCCTCGTGGCCGGGATGGCAATGATCGCCTCCGCCTGTGGTGGCGGCGGTGGGGGAGCCGAGCCATCCGGGCCGAGCGTGGCGCCAACGAAGGGCGGCAAGGCCGTGTTCGGGGCGGAGCAGTGGCCCCAGTGCCTGAACACCATCACGTCGTGCAACACCTCGACGTGGATGCAGATCGTCGGCCCGCAGCCGACGCTTCCGAAGCTCGTTTCGCTTGACATCAAGGGGAACCCGGTTCCATCCCCGCTGATCACTCAGGTCCCCAGCCTGGACAACGGCGGAATCACCACCAACCCGTTCACCGTCACGTATGACCTGAACCCCAAGGCGGTATGGGACGACGGTTCGCCGATCACCAGCGCGGACGTCGAGTTCACCCGGAAGGCCATCCTGAACACAACCGGAACGACCGGCCCGGTGGGCTACGACAAGATCGAGACCATCGACACCTCGCAGCCGACCCGCGTCGTCCTGAAGTTCTCGGAGGTCTATGCCGACTGGTACGACCTCTTCGGTGGGGCGAACACGAACGGCTTCGTCCTGAAGGAGGCCGCGTTCCCGAAGGCCGACAAGGAAAAGCCGGACCTCAAGGACGAGATGAACGATCTCCTCCCGTTCTCCGGGGGCCCCTGGCTGATGAAGTCGTTCAGCAAGAGCCAGGAGGTTCTGGTTCGCAACCCGAAGTTCTGGGGCCACCAGCCGCTGCTCGACCAGGTGACGTTCATCCCGATCGAGGAGCAGCCCCAGGAGATCGCCTCGCTGCTATCGGGTCAGGTCGCCGCGATCTTCCCGCAGGCCAGCGCGTCGAGCGTCCTCAAGCAGCTCGCCGCGAACCCGCAGGCCAAGGCCGTCACCGGACCCACCAACTACGGTGACTCGTTCTGGTTCCAGCTGGATGACCCCCTGATGAAGGACTTCGCGGTCCGGCAGGCTCTGGCCTACGCCACCAATCGGCAGGCCATCATCGACCAGATCATCAAGCTGAACGACCCGAACGCAACGGTGCTGAACTGTGTGCCGCCGCTGTTCCCGATCATTGGGAAGTGGTGCACGCCGAAGGTCCAGCAGCAAACCTCGATCTACAGCTACAACCCGCAGAAGGCCATTCAGATCCTCGAGACCGCGGGCTGGGACTGCTCGAAGGTCCCCCAGTCTCCGTGCACCAAGGGTGGCCAGCCGCTGAAGATCACCTCGTACTACACCGCCGGCAACACGCGGCGTGAGGCGGTCGGTGCCCTGGTCCAAGAGGGCGCGAAGGCAGCGGGAATCCAGTTCATCCCGAAGCCGAACGAACCGACGGACCTGTTCTCCAACAAGCTCCCGAAGGGCGACTACCAGTCCATGGAGTACGCGTCCGGAGCGACGGTCGATCCCAGCCCGACCAGCTTCAGCTGGCTGTGCGACCAGATCCCGACCAAGGACAACGGTTACGCCGGCGCCAACTACCAGCACTACTGCAACAAGCAGCTGGATCCGGTCATGAAGCAGGCCGACCTGGAGCTTGATCCTGCACGTCGGCTGCAGCTGATCGAGCAGGTCTACACCCAGATCCAGCACGACCTGGTGGCGCTTCCGCTCTACCCGTTCATCAACATCACGGCGTGGCGGACGGACAAGATCGCCGGCCCGGTCGGACAGTGGAACACGGCGCCGTACGGCACCTACTGGAACATGGACGAGTGGTTCCTCCCAGGGGGCGCCACCGCTTAGCAAGTAGTACTGAAAGGGCAAGGCAACGCTGAAGGACGAATCGGACCCGGTGGGAAGCCGAACCACCGGGTCCGTTCGTTCTATGATCACCGGACAACTAGTCGGGTAGAGGGGCTTCAATGTTTCGCTACATCGCTCGGCGAGTGCTCTTCTCCATT
>DASVPT010000064.1:0-1596 GCA_036389535.1 Actinomycetota bacterium | reverse complement strand
GAGGCAGAAGATCTTCTCTCCGCGGATGGCGGGGACCAGGTAGCGCTGTTTCTGCTCCTCGGTGCCGAACTTGAGGATCGGCGGAGTGGCCATCTCGGTTTGAACGGCGACGCCCATCCCCACGCCGCCCGATCGGCATCTCGCCATCTCTTCGGCCAGGACGATGGCGTGGCCCCAGTCGCCGTCCTGGCCGCCGTACTCCCGCGGATAGCGAAGGCCGAGCAACCCGAGGTCGCCCATCCGCTTGAAGATCCAGTCGGGAAAGTGCCCCTCGCGCTCCCACTCCTCCGCGTTCGGCGCGAGCTCCGACTCGACGAAGCTCCGAGCGGTGAGCCGAAACTCTTCGTGCTCCGGCGTGAAGAGCGGGTGAAGCATCGGCCAACTATACGCGTGGGTAGGTTGCGTAAGTGGCCGGCAAGAGGGCCGCCTATGCTCGGCGCATGGGCGCTCACGGACACGAAGACTTCCGCCGGGTTCGCTCGCCCCTCGAGGGCCGGCAGGTTCGACTTCGCTCGGTGGAAGAGGAGGACCTCCCGCTCTACAACCAGTTGTTCTGGGACCCGCAGGTCACGCAACACCTCGAGGTCGTCTGGCCGGAGCCGCTCGAAGGGACGCGGCGGTGGTGGGAAGGCGCCAGGACACATGGCACCGCGTTGTTCGCCATCGAGACCCTCGATGGTCAGTTCGCGGGCGCCTGCAGCCTGGAGAACATCGACCGGCGCACCCGCTCAGCGGTCCTCGGCATCTGGATCGGCAGACGTTTCTGGGATCAGGGTCTCGGGACCGACGCCGTCCGAACGGTATGTCGATTCGCCTTTGAGGAGATGAACCTACAGCGCGTTGGACTGGGCGTGTTCGAGACCAACCCTCGCGGGAAGGCGGCCTACGAACGGGTCGGGTTCAAGGAGGAGGGGAGGCGGCGGCGCGCGGCGTTCGTCGGCGGCCGTTTGGTCGACACCATCGTGATGGGGCTGCTGGCGGAAGACCTGATCGAGCCTTAGTCAGCTGCCAGTCGAGCCGAAGCGCGCCGACTCCTCGCCATCCACCAACGTTTTTAGATCGCGTCTGGCCCGTGCGGCGGTCACCACGTCGCCCTTCTGTTCGAACAGACGAATAGCCTCTTCGACAAGCGGGACGGCAACAGTTCTCTTTCCTGCCATTCGGAGCACCTCGCCGAGGTCGAGCAACGTGTTTCCTTGGAGGACCGGCGAGTCGGTGGTCGTGATGAGCTCGTATGCCGTCCGGGCGAGGGCCTCTGCCTCTGCGTGTCGCCCCCAACGCGCATAGACCTTAGCCCGGGCTCGTCGCCATAAAGACTCGGATTCGACATCGTTCGGTGAAGAGGCGGCTTCCGCAATGTGCGTGAACTTGTCTGCTTCCTCGCAACGATCTTGTAGATAGAGAACGTGTCCCAGAAGCCCGGCGACCGTCGACAGGATGTACTTTTCCTCCAATCGGCTGAGCTCTTGATAATCGCTCTGTAGCTCCCGCTCGGCTGCCAAGAAGTCCTCCGCGAGCATCTCGACCCTGGCTGAGTCCATCGAGGTCGAGGCTGCATCGAGGTTCGCGGCTAGATCCTGGAAGATCGCACGCTCG
>DASVPT010000063.1:0-4444 GCA_036389535.1 Actinomycetota bacterium | reverse complement strand
CTGCGGCGGCCATTTTCGCATACGAACATCCGGAGGCCCGGATGTGTTCCCGTCGCGGTCGCTACAAAGAGTGATTCACCACGTACAGGGCGGCGCACGAGGACCGGTCGACGGCGATCACCACGAGATAGCTGGTCGGGGCCCCCGGTGGGGTCACCCGGAACGCGCCGATGTAGGCCTTCGTCTGCTCGAAGATCCCCTTCTCGAAATGAATCGGGTCCTGGTCCGATTCGAGCCCGGCCCCGCGTCGCAGACACTCCGCGGCGCGCCGCGGCACGCCCGCGCTCTTCGAGGCCGTCCGTGTCGGTTGGGACAACGGGGTATCCGGAGCGCTGACGGTCCGCTGCTTTGCGGAGGCCAGCTCCTTCGCCAGCGTGTCGAGCGAGGCGGGCGTGAAATGGTTCTTGTCGGCGAAGGTTTCGGCATGCTGTGGCGTGGCGACCGGCCGTTGCGCGGGCCCTGAGGCGAGGTCCGTGGAACCCCCGCCCAACTGGAGGAAAAGGAAGATGCCCACGAACGCCGCGGCGGCGGCGATGGCTCCGCCCCATGCCACCCGGTCCCACGTCCAGCTCCGTCCGCTCGCGAGGCGATGGACCGAGAGTCCTCGGCGCCCCCCGAACCGGGTGGTCGGAAGGTCGATCTCCTCGGCGATGCCGGGCGCGCCGAGCTCCGGTAGGGCCCGAAGCATGGCCCTCGCCGTTCGGGCGAGATCGGCTTCCTCTCGACACGCCGGGCAGCTCCGCAGGAGCACCTCGGTGGCCGCCCGCTCTTCATTCGACGCCGTTCCGTCGACGTAGGCGGCAAGAGCTTCGGGTGAGTGAGATTCGTGATCAGGAGGTGTCATGTCGTGGTCGCTCATGGGTTCGTGGTGTTCGACGGCTGCGAGGGTTCGTTGGGTTCCCGCTTCAAGGCACGCGCCAAGGCGACCCGCCCGCGGTGGAGCCTGGACTTCACGGTTCCGGGCGGAAGCTCCAGAGCCTCGGCGATGTGGTCGACGGGCAGATCCTGGATCTCGTGCATGACCAGGACCGCCCGAAACTCCGGCGGAACGGTCAGCAGCGCACGCTGAACGTCGACGGACGCCGCCGTCTGGTCCGCGTGGTCGGGGGTGGCACCCGCGGCCTCCCGTTCGACCGCCTCGTCCGCCATCGGCCGCCGCTTTCGGAGGCTGTCGTAACAGACGTTCACGGCGATTCGGTGGAGCCACGTGGAGAATGCGGCGTCACCACGAAACCGCTTCATGTTGCGAAAACACGAGAGGAACGTCTCCTGGGTCGCGTCGCGAGCGTCGTTCACCTCCCCCAGCATGCGATAGGCGAGGTTGTAGACCCGTCGCTCGTGCCGCCGCATCAGCTGAACGAAGGCCTCTTCCGAGCCCTCTCGAAAGCGGCGAACGAGATCGCTGTCGGAAAGAGTGGGCGGCCCGACCTGCGTAAAGCCAGACGGGTCAGCCACTGGCTCCGCTGACCGTGACCGCCGAAACTGCCGCGGCAAATTGCCCCTGGTCGGGTCCGAGCCCGGTGATCCAGATCAGGATCCCACGCGCCTGGACCGAGCCGAGATCCACCTCGGCGAGGCCATTCGAGCCGACCTCGAAGGAGGTCTCGCCGTTCGCAGCCTCGAGCGACGGGGCGGATTCACTCATCGAGTCCTTCAGTTCGAACCTCCAGCCGGGAATGGGGCTCCGGATGGTCAGGCCCTGCACTCTCGCCGTGGTTCCGAAGTCGAGCCACAATCCGAGCCCGGCTTTGAGCCCGCCGAACTCCGGGCTCTTGTAGTGCTGCGTTGTCCACGATGACGAAGGATCGGCGTCGATGGCGTTGCCTGCGTCGCCGGAGTTCTCTTCGTTGTCCCCCAGCGGGTCGAAGTCCTTCGCCTGGGTGATGCGAAGGGCCTGGGCTCGCGGCGCGGTCCGGGTCGAGGCCGTCGTGGGGGCGACTCGCACGCCGAGCGGACCGCCCAGCTCGAGGCGTCCCACGGCGAGTCCGCCGGCGACCACGACAGCGGCCAACAGCAGCAAGATCAGCGGCACGAGCATCCAGGACCGAAATGTCGAACCCCGACTGGGGCGCGGCGTCGGCCCCGCCTGTTCCACGGTCGTGACCGGGATGGGCCGGGTGGACGTCGGATCCCCGGTCCCGGTAAAGCGCTCCAGAGCCCCCCGCATCGATTCGGCGCTCGAGAAGCGATCTTCCGGCCGTCTCGCCATGGCTCGCATGACCACGGTGTCGAGCTCGCGAGGGATCCCGCTTCGCAGCGCCGAAGGCGGAACGGGATCCTGCGTCAGCCGCATCATGGCCGTGGCGACGTGGTTGTCGGCAACGAACGGCGCCCTTCCGGTGAGCATTTCGTAGAGAACGACCCCGACCGAGTAGAGATCCGAGCGTCCGTCGATGTCCTGCCCTTCGACCTGCTCAGGCGAGACGTACTGGACAGTTCCGAGGACGTTTCCGGTTGTGGTGATGTCCGTCCCCGCGAAGGCCGCTTTGGCGATGCCGAAATCGGCCACCTTCACCCGTCCATCCTCCGAGACCAAGATATTGGCCGGCTTGATGTCGCGGTGGACCACGCCGTTGCTGTGGGCGAAGCCGAGGGCCGACACAACCGGGAGGACGAGCGACACCGCTTCGGCCGGTTCGTACGGCCCGTGCTCGGACATCGCGTCGCGGATCGTCCGGCCGGGGAAGTACTCCATCACGATGAAGTACACCTCTTCATCAACGCCGGTATCGAAGATGCTGATGATGTTGGGATGGTTCAGGCGAGCGGCGTTGATGGCCTCCCGTTGAAAGCGCTCTGCGAACTCGGGGTCGTGCGCGAGGTTGTCGCGGAGGACCTTGACCGCGACGGTCCGCGCCAAGACCTCATCACGGGCGCGCCAGACGGTCGCCATCCCTCCCGGCGCGATGTGATCCTCCAAGACGTACCGACCGGCCAGGCGCCGGTCGGGCCCGACGGCCTCCATGGGTTGCTCAGTCTACGGGGTGTCAGAGCACCGGCGGCGATCCGGTCTCCGTTGCCCGCCGAACCCCGAAATGGCGGAGGAACGAGACGCGGCGGACGATGAGTGTGGAGGCCTTGACCACGACCGTGACCGTCACCCTGCCGTCCGGCTCGAGCGTGAATCGACGAAGCCGGCCCCCTCGTGCGGCCACCTCGCCGACCGCGAGCGCCCGCGCCTGTGAGACGTTTTTCGATTTCTGGAACCTCTCGGCGGCGTCGCCCGCGACGGTCTGCGCGATGTCCGAAGCTTTGGTCTGGGCGAAGAAGATCTGGCCACCTTCGTGGACGAGCAATCCCACGATGGCCAGCGAGACGACGACTCGAATCGCCATCTTGAGCATCAGCGCCTCCCGAACGGCCGAAGGATCAGCTCTTTCAACAGCGTCAGCTCCTCCATTCGAAACGCCGCCGTGATCGCGACGTAGGTACCAATGCCCGCCACCACGGCAGCGCCGATCTGTACGACCTGGGGAAGGAAGGGGGGTGCCGTTCGAGCGCTCTGCGTGCCGGCTGCGATGTCATACAGTCCGCCGATCCACCCGGCGACCACAAACGCCGCGAGCGCGGCCGCGGCGGCAGCGAGGACGATTTGCGCCATCGGGCGCAGCAAGCGACGGAGCTCGAGCCCCTGGAGCCGCCGTCCGATCATGATGGCGAATATCACCGTGCCCGTTGTGTACGCCGCGGCGTGTCCCAATGCCAGTCCCTCCACCTTCAAGTATCGGAAGAAGATCAGGTTGAGTGCAGTATTCACCGCCACGGCGACGACGTTGATGAGTGCCGGGGTTCGCGTGTCCTGCATGGAGTAGAACGCGCGAAGCAGGAGCTGGAAGGTGCAGAACGAAAACAGACCGATCGAGAAGACAGTGAGGACTCCAGCGATGAGGTCCGTGCTTCCCGACTGCGTCACGCCGTGCTGCAGGAGCAGGCGGACGATCGGCCTGGCAAGCGCGATGTAGCCGAGCGCCGCGGGAACGATGATGAAGGCGGTCCCCCGGATGCCGTTCAACACCTGGTGACGGAAGACGCCCAGGTCGCGGTCGGTCCAGTTTTCCGAGAGCGACGGAAGGAGGGCCGTCATGATCGACACGGCGAAGATCGCGTACGGCAACTGGAAGAAGATGAACGCTGCTTGATACGCCGTGACGCCTCCCTGGACGGTCTGGGCAAGGATGATCACGACCAGCAATCCCAGCTGATTGACGATGACGTAGAGCACCGACCATACGGAGAGCCGGGCGATTCTTCGGACTCCGGGATCCCGTGTGTCGATGGTCCATCGCCACCGGAACCCCATCCGCCGAAGCGGAGGCCAGAGCAACAAGCTCATCACCGCCACGCCGGCCGTCGTCCCGATGGCCAAAACGTATCGCTGCGCGTCGGACAACGTGTCCGGCGAGTGACCTCCCGGCAACGCCGCAAACGCGAAGAACGTCGCGGT
>DASVPT010000062.1:0-2458 GCA_036389535.1 Actinomycetota bacterium | reverse complement strand
CAATACGAACTGCCGGCGAAGACGCACCGGTTGGTTCGCGACTTCCTGGCCGCCGACAAACCGCTCAGCTGAGCGGACCGGCGAGCCGTCGCGGTTTTCAAGCGTTGGTGACGGTTCTGGGGTCGGTGATGTTCATCGTCGGTCTGGCCACGATGGTGTTCGGGGTTCGAACCGTGATCGGTGCGGGAGCGGTGAACCCGAACGTCGATAACGAGATGCGGTTCTTCGGGGTTTGGTATGCGACCGGGGGCTTCTTCCTCCTGAGGGCGATCCGGCAGGTGGAGCGACACGGCACGACGATTCGAGTGATCGGAACGGCGTTTTTCGCCGCCGGGTGTGCCCGTCTGATCGGGTGGGCGGTCGTTGGACGACCGCACACGCTCCAGCTGGTCTTGCTGGCGATCGAGCTGGCGCTGCCCGTCGTCCTGATTCCGTGGCAGGCGGCCGTGGCGCGGCGGACCGACCGCGAGCTGCGCGGATGAGGCCTAGCGGTCGGCGGAAGGGTTCGGAAGGAGACATGCCGAAAGCATCCGATCTCATCCCAGCAGAAGGGAAGGCGCTGATCCCCGGCGCCGCCGCTCAGCTGGACGCTCGCGACCCGGAGTTCATTCGTTATCAGCTCCCCGGAATGTGGCTCCTCGCCACGCTGTACTTCCGCGCCGAGGTCAGGGGGCTGGAACGCGTCCCGGAGAACGGCCCGGTCCTCTTCGTCGGAAATCACTCGGGCGGAAACATGACGCCGGACAGCGTGGTGTTCCTGCTCGCGTTCAACACCTACTTCGGCGTGGAGCGGCCCATCTACATCCTGGCCCACTCGCTGGTGACCTCCTGGCCGCTGATCGGTCCCCTGGGGCGGCGGTGGGGCATCGTGACGGCCGGCCCACGGGTCACCGAAGCCGCGCTCTCACGCGGCGGTTGCGTCCTGGTCTATCCGGGCGGCGACGTGGACGCCCATCGGCCGTGGACGGCCCGCGACCAGATCCGCTTCGACGGCCGGCGGGGATTCCTCCGGGTGGCGAAGAAGACCGGCGTGCCCATCGTCCCGGTCGTCGCGACCGGCGGCCACGACACGTTTCTGCCGCTCACCGACGGGCGGCGGATCGCCCAGGCTCTTCGCCTCGACAAGCTGGCGCGGCTGAAGGTCCTCCCGATCTCGCTGGCGCTTCCCTGGGGGCTCAACGTCGGCGACTTCTTCGGACACATTCCGCTTCCGGCGAAGATCCGGATGGAGGTCCTCTCGCCCATCGACGTCAAGGAACGGTTCGGCGACCGGGCGGACTCCGAAGAAGCGTACGAGTACGTCACCTCGCGAATGCAGGAGGCGTTGACGGCGCTCGGCGCCGAACGAGTCCTCCCACCCTTCCTGTGATCCAGGTCCGCAGAACGCTCGCGGTCGAACGAGACGCCGCGACGGTCTTCGCGCTGATCTCCGACGCGGCGCGGTATCCGGAGTTCTTCGCCGGCATCACCAAATGGGAGCCGCGGTCCCGCAAACGCCGCGGCGTCGGGGCGCGATTTCGGGTCCTCATGAAGGTCGGATCGATCGAAGCGGGCGGGACGGTGGTCGTCGAGCAATGGGAGGACGAACGACTCATCGCGTGGCGGTCCGAGGCGGGCCTACGCCAAAGCGGAAGGTGGGAGCTCGAACCAACCGATACAGGAGCCGCAGTGACGCTCGAGCTCGAGTACGACTTGAGCGGTGGCCCCGTCGGATGGCTGGTGGAGCGACTCGTGGCCTCCATCGTCGGGCGCAACTTGTTGGCCACATTGTTGGCGGCCCGTCGAATGCTCGAGTACGAGCAACCGGATGGCGAAAGCGAAGAGGAGCACGAGCCGGCGACTCGAGGAGGGTCTTGAGGATGCGGCTTGAGCCGGAGATGGGAATCGAACCCATGACCTACGCATTACGAGTGCGTCGCTCTGCCGACTGAGCTACTCCGGCGGCAGCGGTCATTGTAGGGGACGACCGAAAACCACCTGGGTGGCGTTTATGGACACCGCCGCCGGCCGATACTGACTAAGAGGAGGGACTTCGACTGCGGGCAATAGGCAGGAAAGCTTGATCGGCCGCCGCGCGGCCCTTCGCTTGGGTGGGCTCGGCGCACTGGCTCTGTTCACAGCGCTCGTGGCCATCCCGGCCAATGCCACGGCGTTCACGTTCAACCCCGTCGCTGATTCCTACGTCAACTCCGCGTCCCCGTCGACGAACTACGGCGGATCCACCCGGTTGCGCGTCGACGCATCACCGAAGATCCGATCGTTTCTCCGCTTCAGCGTTCAGGGCATCAGCGGTTCGGTCTCCAAGGCGACGCTTCGTCTGTACGCGGTCGATGGCTCCAGCGATGGTTACAAGGTCCGATCCGTCTCCGACACGACGTGGGGCGAGACGGGCATCACCTACAACAACGCGCCGGCCTTCTCATCCCCGGTCCTGGGCAAATCCGGCTCGATCCGGGGC
>DASVPT010000061.1:0-5217 GCA_036389535.1 Actinomycetota bacterium | reverse complement strand
CTACCACTACACCGAGGCGCTCGACCTGGCCCGGGCCGCCGGACGAACCGATGACATGAAGACTCTGGAGGACGCCGCGCTTCGCTTCCTGATCCTCGCCGGTGACCGGGCTCTCGGCCTGGACACCGCGAAGGCCGAAGCCAACTTCGGCAAGGCGCTGGAGCTTACCCCTGCCGGCCATCCCGAACGACCCACCGTCCTTGTTCGATGGGCGGATGCCATTCGGCAGGCGGGCCGTCACGCCGACGCGAAGAGGACGCTCGAGGAGGCGGTCGCGGCTCTAGACCGCGAGGGCCGGCGGGTTGAAGCTGCCCGGGCGAGGACCTTGCTGGCCAACGTGTTGTGGTTCTCGGCGGACGGCCGGCACAAAGAGGTCATAACGGAGGCAGTGGCGATTTTGGAGTCCGAACCCCCCGGGCCAGACCTGGTTGACGCCTATGCGGAAGCAGCACGCTTTGACGCACTCGGGGGCAGGTCCAAAGAGGCGATGGTCAGGACCGAACGCGCGCTCCGCCTCGCCTCGGATCTCGGGCTCCCCGAACCGGCGAAGCCCCTCGGGTACCGAGGGCTGGCCCGATTTGGTCTCGGAGATGCCGCGGGAATCGAGGATCTTCGTAAGGCTCTGTCGCTTGCTCTGGACCGGGGTCAGGGTCTGGAGGCAGCGATCCTCTACAACAACCTCAGCGTCGATGAGCTGCTGATGGAGGGCCCCGCAGCGGCGATGGTCACGACCCGTGCCTCGATCGAGTTCTGTGAGCGGCGCGGAATCACCCAGCCGCTACGTTTCAACGCGGCAAACGAGCTGGATCTCCGTTTCCAGATTGGAGCATGGGAAGGGCTGCTCGAGTCGACAGAAGAGCTTGTCCGCACCCTCGAAGCTGCGGGGATGACGACCACCGTTATTACTCTTCGTGAGCTCCAAAGCCGGGTGCTCGTCTATACGGGACGGGTGAAGGAAGCGCTTCCAGTCGCCGAGTGGGCCCTCGATGCCGCGACAAAAGCGGACACCACCGAAAACAAGGTCGTCACGCATACCTCGGCCGCCCTGGCATACATGGCCAGCGGCGACGCGGCGCGAGCTCTCCGAGTCCTAAGGGAGATTGACGAGGTGCCGGAGACTCGCCACGTCGCGAACTACGCTGACAGCGTTCCGACGATGGTTCGAGCAGCGGTCTCGGCTGGAGATGTGTCGCTGGCCGAACGACTGTCGTCGGGGTTGGAAGCAAGCCATCGGTACGCCGAGAACAGCTTGGTGGCCGCCGGGGCAGTAATGGCGGAAGCGCGCTCCGAGCTCGAGGAAGCCACGAGGCTCTACGCCGATGCGGCGGAACGATGGAAAGGATTCGGGCACGTTCCCGAACAGGCGTTGGCTCTTCTCGGAGAAGGCCGGTGTCTCTTCGCGCTGGGTCGGTCGAGCGAGGCAGTGGCACCGCTTCGGGAAGCGCGGGAGATCTTCGCTCGACTTGGGGCGAAACCGTTGCTCGCCGAGACCGACACGCTGCTGGAGCAGTCGACGGCGCTGAGCTCATAACGCGACGCCACGGCGTCGCGCTGGTTTCCCAGGCATGCGTCCCGTCTTCACGACCGGCCGTTCACCAGACGTAGAACCACCTCTGTACCGCGCCGCAAGGAATTAGGAATCTCCGCGATTGCGTCCGTATCACGCACCAGGCCCTCGAGAACATCGCGGTCGGCATCGCCTTCGATCTCGACCTCGTATTCGATGGGCGTGGAAACGGCTGGATCCCCCACATACTCGCTCGTGACTTTCACCCGGACCTCGTGAACTGCGATGCCTCGCTTCGATGCCTCGCGAAAGAGGTCGTTCGAGATGCAGCCAGCGACGGCGAGGTTGAGGAGCTGACCTCCGTTGAATCCCAAGCCCCCGCCACCGGCCTCCTTCGGTCGATCCGCGATCAGCGTGTACGGGCCCGCCGACCCGATCGCCGTGGGCGCACCGTGAAGCGACGTCATGACCACCTCGATTCCGCTCATCTCCAACCTCCTCCGTGAGGGATCGCGCTACGCCGCCACATAGCATCTACGCGATGTCCGCTGACCGTCGGTCATTCGGATTTGCACTTCGGATAGCAGCGTTATAGATTGCCATGACACTGTTATGTCGACGCAACGCGGGAGGTAACCCATGGTCCAACAAGCCGACACCACCAATGAGCAGCTCGTCCCTTCGACGCTCGAGCAGCTCCTCGCGACCCTGCCGCCCAGCGACAACCCCGAGGCCGATCAGCTCGTCCTCAGCCTGATCACCGACCCGGACGTCCGGGCCAACCCCTACCCGATCTATCGGCAGCTCCGCGAGATGGCGCCCGTCCACAGCGGCGCGTTCTTCTGGTTCCTCACCTCCTACGACGCGTGCGACAAGGCCGTGCACCATCCCGCGCTGGTCCGCCGGCACGGCGAAGCATGGGAGATTCGCGCGCAGGTTCAGGGCAGCGCGGGGCGGCGCTGGTTCGAGGCGCAGGACAGGTCGATGCTCTGGCTCGACCCGCCCGACCACCGGCGCATCAGGGGATTGGTCAGCAAGGCCTTCACCCCGCGATACATCGAGCAACTTCGGCCGAAGGTCGAATCGCTCGTCACCGAGCAGCTGGACCGCCTTGCCAGCATGGGCAAGGCCGACCTCATCGGCGACTTCGCCCTGCACCTGCCCATGTCCGTAATCTGCGAGATGCTCGGGATCCCGTCCGAGGATCGCGACTCCTTCCGAAAATGGACCGTGGCGATCGCGGCGGTGTTCGAACCGTTCCCGTCGGCGACGGTGCAGGATGCCGCCGACGAGGCCACCGACGCCTTCGAGGAGTATTTCAACGAGCTGATCCCGCGGCGTCGCGAGAACCCCGGCGAGGATCTGATGTCCCTGATGATCCAGGCCGAGGACGAAGGCGACCGGCTCACCCGTGAGGAGCTCATCGCGTCGGCCACGCTGTTGCTCGGCGCCGGTTTCGAGACAACCACGAACCTCATCGGGAACGGCACCTACGCGCTGCTGAAGAACCGCGACCAGTGGGAGCTGCTGGTGCAGGAGCCCGAGCTGGCGAAGGGCGCGGTCGAAGAGCTGCTTCGATACGACAGCCCCGTGCAGATCGCGACACCGAGGGTTGCAAACGCGGAGATCGAGATCAAGGGCACCAAGATCGGAGAGGCCGAGACGGTGCTGGCGGTGACCGGCGCGGGGAACCGCGACCCGAAGCGCTACGCGGATCCCGACCGCCTGGACATTCGCCGGGAGAACGTCGATCCGCTGAGCTTCGGCGGCGGCGCGCACTTCTGCCTGGGGGCCGCGCTCGCCCGGATGGAGGCGTCGATCGCGTTCGAGGCGATGGCGCGGCGGATCCCGAACCTCGAGCTGGCGGCCGAGCCGACCTACCGGCCGACGCTCAACATCAGGGGGTTGAACAGCCTCGAGGTGACGGTCTGAAGATGGCCGCCGAGCGAGCTGCTTCGACCGCACGTCAGAAGAAACCGTCGGACTCCGAGCTTCGCCGTCAGCGGTTGCAAGCCGCGCGAGGCGTGAAGGGGCCGACGTACGTCGACGGCTACTACGTGCCGGAGCGACGACGAAATCCGCTGCTCGGTTCGCACGGGCGCGGCCGGATCCTCAGCGCAATGCAGCGCCCCTGGTACTCGACGCTCCCGCCGAAGGGAAGCGGTGTCCTCACCACCGCAGGCCGAAAAACCGGAAAGCTCCACCCGACGTGCGTTCGCGTCATTCGAAAGGACAACCGCGCCTACCTCATCGCCATCGGCGGCGAGCATTCCGGCTGGCTGAAGAACATCCGAAAGAACCCCCGGGTGAAGCTGCGGATCCGAGGCGGAACCTTCTGGGGGACCGCGCACGAAGTCACCGACGAAGCCGAACGCGAGGAGTTCAAGGACGTGTTCATCGGGACGTTCGTGCCATTCGACTACATGGAGTGCGGCTTCCACCGCCGCGGTGTTCCGACCCGGGCAAAAGTCGTCGAGCTCCACACAACCTGGTTCGAACACGGAGTCCCGGTCATCATCGATCTCCCAGCCTGAGCAGCACCGTTGGCCTGGCTAGTCCTTCGGCGCTATTGACGTGGAACATGCGGTGGCGTCCGATAGGGCCGAGGAGCGGCGGGCGCTCCAAGAGGGGGCATTCAATGGGGACGTTGATCGCGGTGGGCTATCCGGTGGCCAAGGGCCAGGAAGACCGGGCCAGGAATTTCGAGAAGGAGCTGGACGAGCAGGGACTCCGCGGCGACTACGAGGAACTGAACCGGAAGGGGACCGTGACGCGACACCTTCGGTACTACGAGCCCACACCGATGGGCGACCTCGTGCTGGACATCATGGAATGCGAGGACCCGACGAAGGTCGGCCGCGCGTTCACAGACTCCAAATACGACCAGTGGTGGCTGGACTACCTTCGCGACGTCCACACGTTGGATATCCGAAACATCCCGCCCGAGCAGATGCCGTCGCCGCCGTCCGTCGTGTACGAGTGGAAGGCATAGCCCGCCCAACCGAGTAGGCGGCCTTCCGGCTAGGCAGTCGGTGCGGTGACCCGTGCGTGGTGGCGGCGCGCGGCGAACAAGGCGACTGGGACCAGCGCGAGCGCCGTCCCCACTGCGACCAGCGCGCCGATGCCCATCGCCCCGATCAGAACTCCGGCGAACAGCGACGAAACGGCTGAGCTGGTCATGCCCAGGAAATCGGCGAAACCCAGGAGGCCCGCTCGCTCGACCGGCTCGGTGGCGTCGGCCAACATGGCCGTGGCCGCGACGAAGCTGACGTTCCATCCGATTCCGACGACCAGCATCGCCGGCGTCACCCATGCCAGGTCCACCTCGCCGAGCAGAGCCACCGAACCGGCGATCAAGATGAGAAGACCGCCGATCAGAGCTCGCTCCCGCCCCACTCGATCAACCCATCGACCGACGAACACGACCAACCCGAACATCCCGAGGAAGTGGGCGCTGAGGGCGATCGACACCGCCGTCCAGCTGTGACCATGAGCCCGCAGGTGAAGCGAGATGGTGCTCATCATCATCGCCATCACTCCCTGCGAGATCACGGCGGCCGTAACCGCGATCCGCACGGCGGGAAGGTGAAGCAGCACCGACAGGTGGCGGGCGGGACCTTGGGGAGGAGCCTCCGCCCCGGACGTCGTTCGCCCTCGCAGCATCCCGCCGATGACGATGGGGTCGATCCGAATGGCTCGAGTCAGGGCGA
>DASVPT010000060.1:0-9325 GCA_036389535.1 Actinomycetota bacterium | reverse complement strand
CCCGATCAGGTACCGCGCCGTCTTGGGCCCCTTGCTGACGTGGCCCACATAGGAAGCCCACTGAGCCCGGAGATGCCCGGCGGGGACGCCGGGGAGCGACCCGAGCGCGGGGTCGCCCACGTCGATCTCGAGCATCTTGTTTTCCTCAGTGGCGTTCGGCATCGTCATGACGTGGACGGGGACGCCGACCGCAACCAGCTGTCCGTCCACACTGAGGTTTCCGACACCGAACGCCGCGAGCTCCGAGTGGGTCGGCGGTAGTTTGGTTGTTCCGATTCCACTTTTCCCGTGGTGCCACACGTCGAACCCGACGCCCCACCACGTGGTGAACCTTCCAAGTGGATCGTCGACCATTGGTTTCGCCACCACCACCTGGTACGCGTGACCGCCGGCCTGAAGGTTCGCCGTGATCGAAAGCTGGTCGTGCGGCTGCAGCGGGGTTACCCGCCCGCCCATGTCGGTCGCGATGATGGTGATGTTTCCGTTCCCGGCGGCGAAGTGTGAGCTGAATGGCGGACCGGTCTCCACCTGCGCGGAGCCGGAGGCGCGGAGGGTTGCGCGATGGCCCCGGTCCTCGGGGCCGACGGTCGACCCCATGGCGAGGAGGAGCGCGGCGATGCATGCGGTAGCCACGGCGCCGCGGCGCATTCGGGTCGGCACCGCGAGGCCACCCGAGGCGATGACGAGCACCACGACCATGACCACGATGTAGATGGGCAGGCTGATCGCCCACAGCTCCTTGTAGTCAAGCCAGCGCAGGGTGGCCGGCGGGGGCGCGGTCTTGAAGATTCGAAGCGGAAGATCTGGAAGTCCGAGCGGACCCACGAACTGGCTGTACGTGGCCCAGATGAACGCGAGCACGCCCCCGCCGACGACGGCCGCCACTCGATCGCGCCCCGCCGCGGCCCACCACAAGAGCAGGAAGGGGACCGTAATGAGAAGCCGCACCACAAACCACGTAACGCCCGGGAAGTCGAGGAGAGCGAGGCTGGAGAGGCCACCCGCGAGGACAACGATGGCGAGGCCAGCCACCAAAGCGGAAACCCCGGTCCGGACGCTGTCATCGGTGGGCTCCGCGGCGGCCTGGGCTCGGCGCCGCCAGAGCCACAGCGCCGAGAGATACCCGAGGTAGATCACGCCGAAGTGGATCGGAACGCCGGTGAGCCACGTGTGTTCGAGATCCAGCCAGTCGGGAGCCGACGGCAGTCCAATGGGCGACAGCGTCCAGTAGTAGATGGTCAAAACCAGGGTGTGAACCGCGGTGATCACGGCGCCACGGCCGACCCCGATGCCGAACCACGCGGTCCCGAGCCCGAAGATCGTGGCGATGAGGAACGTCTTGGTGACCCAATAGGTCCAGTAGGGGTCGTTCTCCCACGTCAAACCGTGGCCGACTGCGGCGTCCCAAAAGATCGCAAGCAGGGCAACCGCAGCCGTGAATTTGGCCACGTCGCGAACCGGTAGCCGCTCCCCGGCGGCGTGGCGCATCCCGACGGAACTCATCGAGGTCCTCCTTTCGCCGAGCGCCCCCGGCGAGTGGCGAGCAAGCCAGACGGCGGGCAGGCTCGAGTCGCTTCGCTCCCTCTAACAACAGCGGATCGTACTCTTAGACTTGGATGCGGGCAAAAATCTAACGTGCGGAATTCACCTCGTTAGAATTGAACCATGCCGGGTACCGAACGCAGCGACGCGGCGCGAATCGGGGCGCTTGCCGATCCTGTCAGGGCGAGGATCTATCGATACATCGTCGATGCAGGCACAGACGTCGGCCGCGACGAGGTGGCCAAGGCACTGCGAATTCCTCGAAGCCAGGCGACGTTCCATCTGGAGCGGCTGGCACAACAGGGCCTCGTCGACACGACGTTCCGCCGCCTCTCGGAACGCGGCGGCCCAGGAGCCGGGCGCACCTCGAAGCTGTATCGCCGTTCGAGACGCACAGTCGAAGTGAGCTTTCCGCCCCGCGACTACCAACTGGCGGCTGCGGCGTTGGCCGAGGCCGTGGGGGGACGTGCCTCTCGACGGACCAAACATCTGGCAGAGGTGGCGAAGGGAATCGGTACGGCCTGGGCGGCAGAGCGATCAACCAGGGAGCAGCTCAAGAACCTCGAGGCAATCCTCCGCCGGCACGGGTACGAGCCGCACTGGGACACCGCGAACCAGATGCGGCTTCGGAACTGTCCCTTCGCAGGTCTGGTCGCCGAGCACGAAGAAATCGTTTGCAAGGTTCTCAATCGGCATCTCGTGGAGGGGCTGATTGAGGGACTCGGTGCCAAAGATGTCACGGCCACGTACACGCCGCCGCCTCCCATGTGCTGTATCTCGCTCCGGGTGAACTAAAGAGCGTTTGCGCCGCCCTCAGCTTCGCTTCAGGATCTTGTGTCGGTCTTGAGACGAAGGGAGGCTCCGATGGACGATAGGCGGTGGGATCAGATCGCCGCTGCGACAGGCATCGCGTTCGTTGTTCTGTTGGTGATCGGACGGCTGATCGCCGGCCAGCCGCCGGACGTGAGCGCGAAGCCTGGAGAGATCAGGCGGTACTTCGTCGATCACCAAAGCGGACTGCTGCTCCAGGGGTTCCTTCTCGGGTTGGCCGGTGTGTTCTTCATCTGGTTCGCCGGGACGCTCCGGGCGTTCCTCCGAGCGGCCGAAGGCGGAGCCGGCAGGCTCTCGGCCATTTCCTTCGGTTCTGCCATCGGGGTGCTGGCCACATTCGGACCGACGGTGGCGTTGAGTCAGACCCTCACCTCCTCGGTGGCACGCGGATCACCTCCCTTGGCGCATGCGCTCTACGAGCTGTCGTTTTGGTTCGGCGATCTCGTGGCGTTCCCCGTCGCCGTGTTCATTGGCGCGGCAGCGTTGTCGGCCGGTCGAACCCGCGCGCTCCCTTCCTGGCTGGCGTGGGGAGGCCTCGTGGTTGCGGGTCTGAGCCTCCTCCAGGGATTCGACTTCTTCGTGAGGGGCACTGATTTCTTCCAGCCCAACGGTTTCCTGGGATACGTGAATTACTTCCTGGGTCTGTTGTGGGTTCTGGCGGCGAGCGTGCTCCTGCTCCAGAGGGCGGGCGCGACCGGTAGAGCCCGAACGACGAATCGATAGAGCTCGCCGGCGAAAACCGCCGACCTGTCGCTCCAAATAAAAAGAAGGCCCCATCCCCAAACGGGATGGGGCCTTCCTTCTCTCGCGTTACGGCCGGTGGATCAGGCCAGCAGGCCTCGCACGAAATACCACATGAAGACGATCGAGGCGGCGGCCATGAGCGGGTGGATCTCTCGAATCCGGCCCTGGAGGAGCCGGATGACGGTGTAGGCGATGAAACCCGCACCCACGCCGTTGGTGATGCTGAACGTGAACGGCTGAACGATGATCGTCAGAAGCGCCGGGATCCCTATCGCGGGGTCATCCCAGGCAACGTCTTTGACCAGCGTCATCATGAAATAGCCGACGACGATGAGGACGGGCGCGGTCGCCTCGCTGGGAATGACCCCCGCCCACGGTGAGAAGAACAGCGCCAGCAGGAACAGCGCGCCGACGACGACCGAAGTCAGTCCGGTTCTTCCTCCCTCCGAAATGCCTGCGGCGCTTTCGATGTACGTCGTGTTGGACGACGACGAGGCCGCACCTCCGGCGAGCGCTGCGAGCGAGTCCACCAGCAGGACGCGGTTAACCCCGGGAAGGCGCCCCTCCTTGTCCAAAAGCCCGGCTTCCCCGGCCAGCCCCACGACGGTTCCCATGGTGTCGAAGAAGTCGGACAGCATGACGGACAGCACCAGGGCGATGACGGCAGCAATCCCGATCCCCGAGATCCCCAGCGAGAAGTTGCCGAGGAGGCTCAGGTCCGGTGTGGAGATGAACTTGCTCGGCAGTTCGGCGACACCCGGCGGATAGAGCCGGCCGTGACCCCAGAAGGCGTTGATGATGGAGGCCAGGACCGTGGTGAAAATGATGCCGAAGAGCAGCGCACCTCGGATTCGGCGCGCCACCAGCGCCATCGTGACGGCGAGACCGACCGCGAAGATCAGGATGCGAAGCGTGGTGAGGTCGGGGTTCAACGCGACAATGGTCCCGGCCTGCGGGTGAACGACGATGCCCGAGTTCACCAGGCCGATGAAGGCGATGAAGAGCCCGATTCCGACACCGATGGCCCGTTTCAGGTCCATGGGGATGGCGTTCAGGACCGCTTCTCGGAACCCGGTCAACACCAGGACCGTGATGATCAGCCCTTCCAGAACGACGATGCCCATCGCCTGAGGCCACGTCAGCCCGAACGTCGCCACCAACGTGAACGTGACGAACGCATTCAGTCCAAGGCCCGCCGCGAGCGCGAACGGATAGTTCGCGTACACGCCCATGAGGAGCGTGATGACGCCCGCCACCAGCGCGGTCACCGCGGCAACCTCCGGCGCCGCGAGCGAGGTCCCGGCCTTGTCCTTCACCGACCCGAGGATCTGGGGGTTGACGAACAAGATGTAGGACATCGTCAGCCACGTGGCGAAGCCGGCAATCAGTTCGGTGCGAACCGTCGATCCGCGTTCGGTGACGTGGAAGAAGCGGTCCAGCCCGCCGGAACCCGAGGTACTTGGTTTGGGCGGAGCCCAAGCGTCCAGAGCCATGAGGCGCTCCTTTCGTATGGCCTGGAGCGCCGCATTTGGCCTTGCCGCTCCAGAGCGGGATGCCTGGGGAAGTCGTGCGAAATATAGGGAAGGCTCGCCTCTCAGCGCAAAACGACTCAGGCGCCGAGCGCCGCGACCTCCGGCATGACGCGCTCCACGAACTCCTCGATCCGCGGCCATCCCTCCGAAGGCCAGCTGACGATGAGATAGGAGAACCCCGCCTCGGCGAGCTCCTCCGCGGTCCGGCGAACGTCGTCCCATCCCTCGGAGATCGAGAGGTCGGTGGCTCGCCCAATGGAGCGTGGATCGCGGCCAGCCTTTTCGGCATGCATCTCCAACACACCGGCCCGCCGGCGCAGGGCCTCGACGGACCCGAAGCCGTGCCAGACGTCGGCATGACGCGCGGCGATCGGGATGCTGACGCGCTCGCCGCTCGCCCCGATCCAGATCGGCGGGGTCGGCCGCTGGACGGGACGCGGCCGGTACGTGGCGCCCTCGATCGAGTAGTGGCGCCCGCGAAAATTCGCGCCGTCTTCACCGCATCACCTGCGCCGCCTCATCCAGTCGTCCGAGCCGCTCCCGCCTCGAGGGAAACGCCACTCCGAGCTCCCGGTGCTCCTGCTCGAACCATCCCGCGCCGATCCCGAGCTCGAGCCGGCCATTCGACACGTGGTCCACGGTGACCGCCTCGCTCGCCAGGATGGATGGGTGCCGGTACGTGTTCCCGGTCACCAGCGCCCCGAGACGGAGGCGCTGGGTGCGCGCGGCGAGGGCCGAAAGCAGCGTCCATGCCTCGAGGCACGGCCCCGATGACTCGCCGTAGAGCGGCTTGAAATGGTCGAAGACCCACACGCCGTCGAATCCTTCACGTTCGGCGAACTCCACACGACGCAGCACCTCGTCCCATTCGAGGTGATGCTGAGCCACGTCCAGACCAAGTCGCATGGTTCTCCTTCCGCTCGAATTAAGACTTTGGACCTTCGACCAAAGCCCTATTGATGTCCTACTGCAAACCGACAGATGATGACGCCTGTCGGGCTAGTCATAGCTAGCTGGTTCTAACGAGCTAGTGAAGGGGGGGTCTTCATTGGAGGCGTCAGCGACACGAGGTCTGCGACCCGGGCTTCTGATAGCGGAGGACGATGCCCGCCAGCGGGCACTCCTGGCGGAGCTCCTGGAAGCCGAAGATCTCGCCGTGCTGGGGCTGGCTGCCGACGGCCTGGAGGCAGTCGAGCTGGCCCGGGAGCTGAACCCGGACGTCGTCCTCATGGACCTTCGAATGCCTGGTCTGAGCGGCTTCGAGGCGACCAGGCTCATCAAGGAAGCTCTCCCCTTCACCCAGGTAATCATCCTGACCGCTTACGAGGGACCGCTTCCTGAGCGGAGCGCCGAAGAGGCCGGCGCCTATGCCTACCTGGTGAAAGGGTGCTCCAGCACCTTCATCAAGGAGATGATCCTCCAGGCCTGGCACTTCAAGGCCGGCGCCGAGCGTAGCGCCCAGCACATTTAACGCACCCGAAACAGCTCCGAAACTCCGGCGAAACCTCCATCCGCGATAAATGACCATCGTCGGAAGGATGGAGGTGGCGCATGCCCAAGATCGACACCGGTGACACTGCCTGGCTGCTGACCTCGGCGGCTCTCGTCATGTTCATGACGCCCGGCCTCGCCCTCTTCTACGGAGGGCTGGTTCGAGCCAAGAACGTTCTCGGAACCGTCATGCAGTCGTTCGTTGCCCTGGCGCTCGTCACCATCCTGTGGATGATCGTCGGCTACACGCTCGCCTTCGGGTCCGACGCCGGACACTTCATCGGCAAGCTCGACTTCTTGGGGCTCGCCGGCACCACCAAGCCCCATCCCCTGGCGGGGACCGTTCCCGGCCAGGCCTTCATGGCCTTCCAGCTGATGTTCGCCATCATCACGCCCGCCCTCATCACCGGCGCTTTCGCAGAGCGGATGAAATTTTCCGGCTACCTCCTCTTCTTGAGCCTGTGGTCGCTCCTCGTGTACGCGCCCGTCGCCCACTGGGTCTGGGGAGGCGGTTTCCTCGGAGCTTCGGGGGTGGGGGCCATCGACTTCGCCGGCGGCACGGTGGTGCACATCAATGCCGGAGCTGCCGCCCTGGCCGCCGCCCTCTACCTCGGACGGCGCAAGGGCTTCGGGACGACCGCCTTCGTACCGCACAACGTGCCGATGGTGATCCTGGGAGCCAGCATCCTCTGGTTCGGATGGTTCGGGTTCAACGCCGGCAGTGCGCTGACCTCCGGAGCCCTCGCGGCCAACACCTTCGTCGTGACTCAGATCGGAGCGGCGGCGGCCTTGTTCGGCTGGCTCATCCCCGAGTGGATCAAGCACGGGCGGGCCACGACGATCGGCGCCGCCACGGGCGCGGTGGCCGGACTGGTGGCGATCACGCCCGCCTCGGGTTACGTGGGGTTCTGGGGTGCGCTGGCGATCGGCTTCGCCGCAGGATTCATCTGCTTCTGGGCGGTAAATCTGAAGGCCCGATTGAAGTACGACGACTCACTGGACGTGGTGGGCGTCCACCTGGTCGGAGGGATCGTCGGCGCCTTGCTGACGGGTGTCTTCGCCAGCCTGGCCGTCAATCCGGCTGGAGCCGCAGCAAGCATCCTGCAGGTCGGCCGGCAAGCTGCCGCGGTCGGCGTCACCCTGGTGTACTCGTTCGGGCTCACGATGGTCATCCTCAAGATCGTGGATGTCACGGTCGGCGTCCGCGTCGCCGAGGACGAAGAGACGACCGGGCTCGACCTCTCGCAGCACAGCGAAGTGGGATACACGTTGAACGAACGTGGCGCCACGCTCGTTCACGGCGGCGAGCAAGAGTCCGAGCAGATCGCCGCCGTGGTTCGTCGTGAGCTGCATGCGTGGGTTGAATCGCGGGAGCTCGGCGCGAGGGCGACCGAGGGGTCCAACGGCGACCACCCGGAGCCTCAGGAGGTCGCGAGCGAGGCTTCGTAGCGCGGGGGCCGAACCAGCTCGGTCGACTTGCAGGTGAGGAGCCGGGGCGGCTCCGCATCGCCGATGGTGACTCGAACCACAACCCCTCCACCGGATGAGGTGGCGAACTCGAGCTCGGCGACAGGGTCGCCGGGCGACTCGCGGCGCGCTTTCAGCGTCAGGTCGTCGATTCCCGTGAGCTGAAGTTCGCGGCGAGCGAAGTACTCGGCCGCCTGAACCTCGAAGGCGTAGCAGGACCGGCCACGGTAGTGATCGAGATCGATCACTCCGCGTGCGATGTCGGAGGCAACGCGAACGGCCTGTTCAGGACCGACCCTCCCGAAGTACAGGCCGTGCGGCATCGAGACGATGTTCGGCGCGAACCGGTCACCGCCGATGTGCGCGGACTCCCAGACTCGCCCCGGGAACAACGTCCCGAGTGCACCGGCGGTCGGCCGGCCTCGCTCGGCGCAGCATCGATCTCGGGCCCCGTTCGTGCAGACGAGAAAGAGCATCTGGTCATCGCGAACCCCGAAGGACGGCGGCCGGCCCGCCGCGACCGCCGAAAGGTCCGCATCCAGAAGCTCCTCCGGGCGATCGAGATGAGCGTGCTGAAGCCACGGTTGATCGGGACCCGAATGGACGATGTAGCAGTGAACTCCCCGACCCGAGTGACGCGCCGGTCGGCGCAAGAGGACGAATCGAGCCCCCAGGTCGCGAGCGCGATCACGGAGCGCTCGGGCCACCGGCCGGGCGAGCCGGCTCTGCATGATGGCGTTCCACCCCCACGGTCCGGGCTGCTCCAGCAAGAGCCAGGTTGTGGCGGTGGAGGCGGTTCCGTGCATCGGCTCGTCCAGCTCGAGCGAGAGGGACGAGCAGCGAAACGGCTCAGGGCTCAAGCGACGGATTCGGCTTCGAGGAGCCCTTCGCGAATCAGGCGCCGAGAGAGAACAAGACGGCTTGCCTCGTCCAGCCACGGCGAGAGATCGCTGACCTGGAAGCGTTCTTGATCCACCACCAGGTTCATGGCGGGAAGCAGCGAAGCGGGCATCTCGAGCTCGCGGTCGCCCAGGAAGGCCGAAAGCCGATCCCCGGCCACCCGCAAGTGACAGATGGAGTGCGGACGTCGGCGCAACACCGTTTGATCGGTGATCCGATCTGCAGCGACCAGCCCCTCGAGCGAGCCGGTCATCATGGAAGGACGGGAGGTCAGAAACTTTCGAACCATGGCGCCGGCGAGGTCGTTCGGTTCGACCTTCTCGACCCATCGTCCGAACTCCTCGAGCTTTTCGCTCACGGCGGACGAGAACGCGGCCTCGTCTCCGTGATATCCGGGGGGGAGGCGTTCGGTGAAGGTGTCCTCTTCTTCAGCCAGGCGAAAGAGCTCCTGCAAGACATCTGTCCAGGTGTAGGTGAGAACCCCCACGGTCAGGTGACCGGAGACGGAGTCCTGCGTTCGAGCGGAGTGCGGCGCGCCCTTGGGGATGTACAGGCTGTCTCCGGGCAGCAGCTCCACGGAGATGGCTGGGGCGTCGGATCGGTGCGCGGAGGCGGCCGGCTCGAACACCTCCCAGTGCTTGCTGCCGAACCCCTGAAGGACGAACACATCGTGGGAGTCCTCGTGGACGCCGAATCCCTGTGAACCGGGCGGCGTGACGTAGGCGTTCACCTGCGTGGGATGCCCGAGCGAAAACTCCAGCTCTCGGCAGAACCTGGCGAGCGGGAACCAGAAGCGGTGCACGCCCTGAAGCACCACG
>DASVPT010000059.1:0-26729 GCA_036389535.1 Actinomycetota bacterium | reverse complement strand
CCACGTGTCGGAGACCAGCCACGGCAGCCTGACCATGGCCCCCAAGATCATGGCCTGCCAGAGCGGTGAGGCCACCCTCGGCCTCGGCGACGTCAAGGGTCTCGAGGCTCTCTACTAGAGCCCGTTCGCTTAGCAAAGCCTCAATCTTCCTGCCCCGCCTGATCACCGAAAACACTTCGCCTCGCCTCACCCCGACGTGTCGTATCGCCGCGAGGCCGAGGTTTGTAGCGCGACGGGTCCACTCGTTGCACGAGCAGTGGAACCGGGGAGGGCCTTAATGCCTAACCCGAGTTCGGGCCCCATCCGCCGTCGCGTCGGCGTGCATTGGACCTTCGGCTCCAACTCGGGTCCGCGGTTAAAGACCGCATTCGGGGACTCGCCGATAACCCAAGTAGAGAAACCGCCCGCTCAGCCCCCGAGGGAACGCCCCAAGGGAACTCGGAAGGAAAGGACCCCCCATGCTCAGAGTCGTTCGCGTCTCGTGCTGCCTGCTGTTCGTCGCGTTTCTTGCTCGTGGTGCCGCCTCCGGCGTCTCCAGCCCAATGGTCGGCCTCACCGAAGGAAGCGCAACGCCGGTGAACCTGCGCCCGGGGATGAACTTCTCCACCGACGGCGTCACCGTTCGCGTTCCTCCCCGCGGCTTCAGCGTCGCGGCCGAGGTCGTGGGGGCGAGGGGCCGGACGGTCGAGCTCTCCCTTGAGACGAAGAAGGATGGGTCGGTCCTGGTCCTCCGCGGCGCCGCAGCCGATCCTGTGGCCATGGTGGGTAGTTCCGACAACCCGTGTGGCGACGGGGCCTACACGTTGGCCAGCGCGAAGTGGAGCCGGACGTACGCGTACTACGTGAGCACCGCGAATCTTCCCAGCAACATCTCCGCCAGGGCCGCAAGCGCTGACTTTCGGAGCGCCGTGTCCCACATCGTCAACGGCTACAACAACTGCGGCCGCGACCCGAACCTTGCGGTCGGCGCGAGCTACCAGGGAACGATCTCGTCCCAGGTGGACATCGCCAGCACGGCGGGATGCATGTCCCCCGACGGCCGCAACGAGCTTGGCTTTCGCCGGCTTCCCAGCAGCTACCTTGCGGTCTCGTGCCGTTGGTGGAGCGGCGGGCGGTACGTGGAGGGCGACACCGCCGCCAACACCTACTACAAGTGGTACGTCAACAAGCCGAGCAACTGCTACTGGAGATGGAGCCTGGAGGACGTCGCGACCCACGAGCTGGGACACGTCTTCGGCCTCGGGCATGTCTCGGAGTCGTCGCACCCCCGCCTCACGATGAGCCCCATGCTGTATCCATGCCAGAGCACGGAGAGCACGCTCGGGCTCGGTGACCTGAGAGGGTTGCAGGCGCTGTACTGAACCGAACTAGCGAGTGCAGGGGCCGGTCGAGACTCGTTGCGACCGGCCCTTTGCTTTTTCCACGAGCGGGATCACCTGCGGTGAGGTGATGGCGTATCCGATGTCAGGGTCTGTCGTCGAGGCGGCCATGACCACGCCCGCCACCTCACCGTTGGTGAGCACGAACGGTCCCCCCGAGTTGCCGGGACGGACGATGGTCTGAAGCTCGTATACGTTTCGCCGAACCTCCGAGCGCCCGTAGATGTCTCTTCCGATGGCGTCGAGCTCCCGCCGAACCGCCGCAGGGTGGAAGGTGAGGGACCCGCCGCCCGGATACCCCAAGACTGCTCCCGAGGCGCCGCGTTGCTCGTCGGTCGTCTCGAGCGGAAGCGGCGCGCCGGGTGTGGTGCCGATTCGAAGGATGGCGATGTCGAGCTTGGGGTCGAACACCACGGGCGTCGCGACCTGCGATCCTCCGTTTTGCTGTTGGACCTGCGGCGCGGCGACGCCCGCCACCACGTGAGCATTCGTCACGACGTAGTTCGCTGAGGCGATGAATCCGCTGCCCTCCTGAATCACGTTGCACGCCTCCCCGATGATTCGAACCGTGCTGTCCTTCGCCTTCCGCGCCGCCGCGGCGGCCTCACCTCTGGTCGGTCCGGTGACGGGTCCGGCCGGCGCCGGAGGCAGGTCGATGAAGACCTCTGGGAAGTTGAAGCGATTCAGAAACTGGCGGACCCCGGCGATGAGCGACGGCGGTCGGGGAAGTGAGCGGTCCAGCGTTCGGACGATCCTCGAGCCGCGAATCTCCCTCGCCAGGCCCGGCACCGGGCCGTTGGCGAGGTTCACGCCCAGAAACCACACCGTGAGGAGGACCGCCACCACCGCCACGACGGACCCGATCGCCGAATCCGCGGTGTGGAATGCGCTGCGGCGGGCCATGGCCCAAAAACGCGACCCGATCAACCATCCGATGCCATCGCCGATCGCGGCGAGCACCAGCAGCGTCGTGAGCGCCATCATGGCTTGCGCGAACGGCGAGGTCACCAGGCCCGCCAGCACCGGGGCGAGGATGGCGCCGCTCAGCAGCCCGAGGATGAGGCCGGCATACGCGGTCAACTGAAGCGCCGCCCCGCGTCTGAAGCCATTGACGGCGGCAAGAACCGCCAACACGACGATGCCGAGATCGAGGAGATTCACGCCCGTATCGTGACAGACCGCACGATTAGACTGGCGAGATGGTCACGATCGCTCAGATCTCGGACCTTCACGTCGGCTCTCCTTACTTCGTTCCGAATCTCCTCAACCGCGTCATCGTCGAGCTGAACCAGCTGCAGCCGGACGTCGTCGTCTGCACCGGTGATCTCACCAACGAGGGATACCGGCAGGAATACAAGAACGTCGTCGCCTACCTCGATCGGATTCAGAGCCGGGTCGTCACCGTCCCCGGCAATCATGACGCCAGGAACGTCGGCTATCTCCACTTCGAAGAGCTCATCGGGCCGCGCCACTGGGCAACCGAAGTCCGCGGGGTGCGAATCGTGGGAGCCGACTCCAGCGAACCCGACCTCAACGAAGGCCAGATCGGACGGGAGCGATACGCGTGGATCAAGGAGCAATTCAGCGTGCCCGCCAGACTGAAGATCTTCGCCATCCATCATCATCTGCTGCCGGTTCCCGGCACCGGACGCGAACGAAGCATCGTGAGCGACGCCGGCGACCTGTTGGAGGTTCTCATCGAATCGGGAGTGAACATCGTCCTCACCGGCCACAAGCACGTGCCGTACGTGTGGCGGCTGGAGAACGTCTATGTGGCGAACGCGGGTACGGCGTCCTCGCTGCGGCTTCGCGGACACACCCGGCCCTGCTACAACGTCGTCGAGGTCGAAGGCGACGAGGTGAAGATCTCCCGCCAGTTTCCGTTCGGGGGGCAAACCATGCTGGCGCACTTCTCGCTCTCCACGGGCACCCAGTACTACCGAGAGCTCGAGGCGCTCGTCCAGGAACCGCGGCCCGACCTCTCGATCGCCTCGGAATAGGAGCCGGCAGCACCGCTCAGTTCGATCCCTCCAAGCCGATGAACGTACTCGCGCTCGTTGATGGTGAGCACTACCCCTCAGTTTCGCGATGGGGCCTCGAAGTCGCGGCAGAGCGTGGCTTCACCGTGATGGCCGTCATCATGGTGGGCGGCGCCGAGAAGCTCCCTGCCACGGGCGACCTTCAGCTCGGAGACGTCGCGGTCATTCACGGCGGAGGCGACCCGGCGTCGGCGCTTGGCGACGCGATCAGAGCTCATCGGCCGGGCGGTGTACTCGATCTCTCCGACGAACCGGTCCTTTCCTACGAGCGGCGGATGCAGCTCGTCG
Organism: Actinomycetota bacterium; assembly: GCA_036389535.1. GTDB lineage: Bacteria > Actinomycetota > UBA4738 > UBA4738 > UBA4738 > JALYGK01. The sequence continues at coordinate 23,023 of DASVPT010000059.1, read as the reverse complement.
CCGTCGCGCTCGCGGCCGGAGTCCCGTACATCGGAGCGGACTTCCGTTTCGATCCACCCATAACCGGCCCGCCGCTTGCGGTCCCGACCGTCGGCGTCATCGGGACGGGTAAGCGGGTTGGGAAGACGGCGGTCTCGGCGCACCTCGCTCGGCTCGCCACCGCGAACGGCGTGCGTCCCATCGTGGTGGCCATGGGACGGGGCGGCCCGCCCGAGCCGGCGGCCGCGGCGGTGGTCGACACGGAGCTGTCCGCGCTCCTGGCTCGGGTCGAGCGAGGCGAGCACGCGGCGTCTGACTTTCTGGAGGATGCGCTGATGGCCGGGGTTCCCACGGTTGGGGCCCGTCGGTGTGGCGGAGGGCTCGCGGGGAGGCCGTTCGTCACGAACGTCGAGGAGGCGGCCGCCCTCGCGGCATCGTCGAGTCCCGACCTCGTCGTCCTCGAGGGGAGCGGCGCGTCGGTTCCCACGTTGCCGTGGGATGCGGGGATCCTCGTCCTGCCCGCGAACCTGCCCACCGAGCACTTGGAGGGGTACTTCGGTCCGTACCGAGTATTGCTTTCGGACGTCGCGGTGTTTATGATGGAAGTCGGTTCGTTCACCGGGCCGGAAAACCTTTCCACTCTCGATCCCTTGATTCGCCGCTTGCATGCGGGCATTCAGGTAGCCGTAGCAGAGCTTCAGCCGGTGCCGATGGCGGATGTGAAGGGCAAGGATGCATTCTTCGCGACGACCGCAACCCAATGGCTTGCCGAACGGCAGGCGGCGCGTCTCGAAAAGACTGCGGAGTGCCGCGTGGTAGCCACCTCATCTCATCTCGCCGACCGAACGAGCCTCCAGCACGACCTCGCGTCGGCGCCGGAATTCGATGTCCTCCTCACGGAGTTGAAAGGAGCGGCGGTCGATGTGGCTGCCCAGCGCGCGCTGGAGCGCGGCGCCGAGGTTGTCTTCGTCGACAACCGGCCGATGGCGGTCGGGGGCGACGCTCCGCTCGACGATCTCCTCCGGGGCGTGGTCTCGGAGGCGCGCCACCGGGCCGACCGGCGCCTCTCACGAGCGGAATGAAGGAAGCATGACGGAACGAAGGATCATCGTGGTGTCCGGCGATCAGCCCGGGCTGCCCTATTCGAAAGGTTTGCGCGCCTCGGAACTGATGGTGACGGGGCTCTCGCCGTTTGGGGCGTACCAAGTGGCGGAGCAGGTCGAGGAGCGGCTGCTCGAACGAGGCGCCGCAAGCGTGACCCGGTCCGAGCTCGACGAAGTTACGGCCGGTGTCCTCTCTGAGGTGGCCGGCGAGCGATACGCCGCCAAGTACATGAACTGGCAGCGGGTGGTCAAGATGAACATTCCGCTGGTCGTCCTGATCGGTGGAACCACGGGCGTCGGAAAGTCGACCATCGCCACGCAGCTTGCGGTGCGGCTCGGGATCGTCCGGGTGGTCGCGACCGACGCCATTCGCGAGGTCATGCGGGCGCTGTTCGCCCAAGACCTCATGCCGACGCTCTACACGTCCTCATTCGAGGCCGACTCCGCCCTGCGGGAACCGCCGCCTCGCCCCGCCGACCGGGTCATCGTCGGGTTTCGCGAGCAGACGTCGGCGGTCTCGGTGGGAATTCGCGCGCTGGTCGAGCGGGCCGCGGTGGAGGGAACGAGTATCGTGATCGAGGGAGCGCACGTCGTTCCCGGGTTCGTGGACCTCGAACCCTACCGGGACACGGTTCTCGCAGTTCCGGTCGTCATGACGGTCGATGACGAGGAGGTCCACCGAAGCCACTTCGTGGCGCGGTCGATCGACTGGGCGATGCGACCATACGAACGCTATCTCCGAGGTTTCCAGAACATCAGACGGGTGCAGAAATACATCAAGAGCCAGGCCCTCAGCCATGGTGTGCCAATCGTCCCGAACTACAGCCTGGACCAGGCCCTCTCCGGGCTGACGGACCTGGTGGTGGAACGGGCCACGGAGGTCGTTCGCGGAGAGCCCGCGTCCGCGCCGCGTGAAGTACACGAATCGTCCATCGAAATGGAGGCGAGCAATCAATGAAGCTCTTCTTGGACACAGCAAATCTCGATGAGATCCGCGAAATCAAGCAGTGGGGTGTCCTTGCCGGATGCACCACCAACCCCTCGCTGCTGGCGAAGGAGAAGAACGAGTGGGAACTCCAGATGAAGGAGGTCGCCAGCGAGGTCGATGGTGACGTCTCACTCGAAACCACGGCCGAGAAAGCCGACGAGATGTTCGAAGAGGGAATGAAGCTCGCGAGCATCGCTCCCAACGTCGTGGTGAAGGTGGCCATGACGGAGGAGGGTCTCAAGGCGGGGAAGCGGCTGGTCGATGAGGGTATCCCCATCAACGTCACGCTGACGTTCTCGCCCGCCCAGGCCATCCTGGCGGCCGAGGTCGGGGCGAAGTACGTTTCGCCGTTCCTTGGTCGACTCGACGACATCGGCGCCGACGGGATGCACGTCCTGCGCGAGATCTGTGAGATCTACCGGGCGCAGAAGTACGATACGCTGGTACTGGCAGCATCCCTGCGGCACCCCATGCACGTCGTGGAAGCGGCGAAGTGTGGAGCCGACGTCGCGACCATGCCGTTCGATGTCTTTTCGCAGTTGGTGCAGCATCCCCTGACTGACAAGGGCCTCACCAAATTCCTCAGTGACTGGAAGAAGCTCCAAGAGGAGCTCAAGAAAGAAGGAGCCTGATAGTGGATTCCCGCACTCTCGAGAGGTCTGACCTCGAAGGAAAGGTCCTCTCCGAACTTCAGCAGATCGCGCAGTCGGTGGGTCTGCAGAACCACCGGATGAAGAAGAGCGACCTGATCGACGCGATTCTGGCCAAGGCCTCCGGGAACGGCCAGGAAGCGGCGACGAAGTCCGAGGATGCACCGCCAGCGGCGTCCGGCAACGGGCCCGCCGTCGTGGCCGAGGAAGGAAGCGGGAACGGTCAGGCCGCGGCTCCCACGAAGACAGCCGCGACTGCGGACGCGCCTGCGGATGCCGCCACCGCAACGACCGACGGTGGTGCAGCGGCGGACAGCTCAGAAAGTTCAGCGGACGGTGGCGAAGGCACGGCCACCGCCGTTGCCGACGCTCCGGCCCGCGAACGAGGGGGACCTCAGGGCCAGGGGCGGGCCGGTGTCATGGAACGGCCGCGGCGCCCGACTCGCGAGGAGCGGCGGCGCCAGCGCGAGATTCGGCGAGAGCGGGAGCGCGAGGAGCGCGAGCAGGAGCTGGCCGATGCGCCAACCCGCACCGGGATCCTGGATGTCCTCCCTGAGGGATACGGGTTCCTTCGGACCACCGGGTACCTGCCCGGGTCCGAGGACGTCTACGTGTCGCTATCCCAGATCCGCCGGTTCGGCCTGCGCCGTGGCGACTACGTCTCTGGCCAGGTTCGGCAGCCTCGCGACAACGAGAAGTACCCGGCCCTGATCCGAATTGAGACCGTGGCCGGCGTGGATCCGGAGACCGCCCGCAAGCGGCCGGACTTCGAAAAGCTGACGCCGTTGTTCCCCGAGGAGCGCTATCGGCTGGAGCACGATCCGAAACAGATCACCGAGCGGATCATCGACCTGGTGGCACCGGTCGGGAAGGGACAACGAGGCATGGTCGTGTCGCCTCCGAAGGCCGGGAAGACGACCGTCCTCAAGCAGATCGCCGGCGGGATCATCGACGACGACCCCAACACCCACGTGATGGTGCTTCTCGTCGACGAGCGGCCGGAGGAAGTTACCGACTGGCAGCGGACCGTCGCAGCCGCGGAGGTCGTCTACTCCACCTTCGACAAGCCCGCCGACCAGCACACGCAGGTCACCGAGCTGGTCCTCGAGCGAGCCAAGCGGCTGGTGGAGCAGGGCCGCGACGTGGCCATCCTGCTCGACTCGATCACCCGACTGGCGCGGGCCTACAACCTGGCCGCTCCGGCGTCGGGCCGAATCCTCTCGGGCGGTGTCGATTCCACGGCGCTGTACCCGCCGAAGCGGTTCTTCGGCGCGGCGAGGAATCTCGAGGAAGGCGGCTCGCTGACGATCATCGCCAGCGCCCTGGTCGAGACGGGATCGCGAATGGACGAGGTCATCTTCGAGGAGTTCAAGGGAACCGGTAACTGGGAGATCCGGCTCGACCGGCAGCTCTCGGAGAAGCGGATCTTCCCCGCACTCAACATCGAGGCGTCCGGGACGCGAAAGGAAGAGCGGCTGCTCTCCACCGAGGAGCTGGCATTGGTGTGGCGGCTGCGGCGTGTGCTTCACGCGCTGGATCCCGCTGCCTCCCTGGAGCTGCTCATCGACAAAATCCGGGCGACCAAGTCGAACGATCAATTCCTCAAGGAGATCTCGAAGGCTCCGGTCGGCGACTAGCGACCGGGCGGCACGGAGGGCGATGTGGCGGGCTGGGGGGACGATCCTGTTATGGCGGAGCTTCAGGCCGTCATCTTCGATGGCTGGAGCCCGGTGCGCGTTCGCGAGGAGCGGGACGCTTCCGGAACGTCGTTCGACGTCGTCACGGTCTCCAAGGACGGCGAGGAGCGGGAATTCCGCAGCGACCATCTGGCGTTCCACCGGTATGTGGAGGGCCTGATGGAGGATTGGGGCCTGTCCTACTCGTGAAAGGAACGAACCGATGAAGCAGGGAATTCACCCGGATTACGTGACGGCCACCGTTCGATGCTCGTGCGGCAACACGTTCGTCACGCGCTCGACCAAGCCCGAGATCCACGTCGAGATCTGTTCGAACTGCCACCCGTTCTACACCGGCAAGCAGAAGCTGGTGGACACCGGCGGCCGGGTCGAGCGGTTCCAGCGTCGGTACGGGCAGCGCGGCTCGACCCCGTAAGGCTCCGTGCCTTCGCAGGACCATTTCTACGGAGGGCAGGCGGTCCTCGAAGGCGTGATGATGCGCGGCCGCGACCACTGGGCCATCGCGGTCCGGCGCCCCAATCAGGCCATTCACATCGAGTCGCACGACATCGACTCGATCGCCAAAAGGGTCGCCCTGTTTCGCAAGCCGGGTCTTCGCGGAGTGATCGCGCTGGGCCAGGCGCTCTCGATCGGCGTCCGTGCGCTCACCGTTTCGGCGAATCAATCGGTCGAGGACGATCAGCAGATGACGCCGCGTCAGATGGCGGGCTCCATGGCGATCGCCTTCGTTCTGTTCACGGCGCTCTTCGTGGTTGGGCCATTTCTCGGATTCCGGTTGCTCCGGCATGCCATTCCGTCGAGCGTCCTGCGGAACGTTCTCGAGGGTGTCCTCCGCGTCCTGCTGTTTCTCGGCTACATCGCGGCGATCGGTCGCATGAAGGAGATTCGGCGCGTCTTCCAGTATCACGGCGCCGAGCACAAGACGATCGCTGCGTACGAGCATGGGGAGCCACTCCAGGCAGCGAACGTCGACCGGTACTCCACGCTGCATGTCCGTTGCGGGACGAACTTTCTCCTGATCGTGATGCTGCTCACCATCCTGGTGTATTCGGTTTTTGCGGTTCACGGAGTCCTGTGGGGCATTGTGCTTCGTGTGGTCACCATCCCGGTCATCGCCGGGATCTCCTACGAGTTGCTGCGGCTGGGTGCGCGGCACGAACGGTCCCTGGTAATGCGAGCGCTGATGGCGCCCGGGCTGTGGCTTCAAAAGATCACCACGCGCCAACCCGATCAATCTCAGATCGAAGTCGCCATCACCTCGTTTCGTGAGTTGCTTCGCGCCGAAGGAAAGCTGGCTCCCGCAAATCCTTGATCCCGGTTCACCCGGGGCTACAGTGAGTTTGCGTTCCGTGCTCCGAACCCCCCCCCATGGAGGAGTGACGATGGTCCTTGCGCAAATCGAATCGTTCTCGCTGCGACCCGCAGGCATCGCGAGCCGGCGCTTCTCCGTCACTGGACGGGGCTATGACCGTGATGAGGTTCATCAGTTCCTCGAGGACGTGGCCGACTACATGAGCCGGCTTCAGGGCGAGCTGGAATACCGGCGAGCGCGGCGCGGGCCCGAGCGCGGCACGATCATCGAACGAGAGGATGCGATCAACGTCGTCGCCGCGGCACGGGAACAGGCCGAGAAGATCATGGCCGAGGCGCGGAAGGAAGCCGAGGGATATGTCCGCCTCGCCCGAGCGATTGCACATCAGCTGGCGCTGGAGGCCGAAGCCCGAAAGGGATACATCGCTTTGGCCGTGGCCGCCGGGGATTCGGCAGAGAGGGGTGCCGAGGAGACCTCTGACGCGTCCGGGGTCGGATTCGAGGATCTCGAAGTCTGGATGGATGCCTCCATCCTTCAGATCTTGATGGAGTCGATGGAGGCGCAGGCCGAGCCGGAAGCGCCGGCCGAGTCGGAAGCGGCTTCTCCGCCGGAGAGCTCAGCCGAGCCCGAAGCGTCAGCGGACACCGAGACTTCGGCCCAGCCCGAAGCTTCGGCCGAGACCTCAACGCCGCCGGAGACCGCAGCCCAGGCTGAGCCGCAAACGACTCAAACGGCGGTCCAGGAAGCCGAAGCGTCCACGCAAGCCGAAAGCGAACCGCAGCCCCAGCCGAAGTAGCCACATCCCCCGGCGAGGCTCGTCCCTTCTTCTAGCGCCGATAATTGCTCCATGCGTCGTTTGGAAGACCTCGAAAAGCGCTACGAGGAGCTCGAGCGCGAGCTCGCTCGTCCCGACGTAGCGTCGGACCCGACTCGGCTTCGCGACCTCGGAAGGCAGCACGCCGAGCTCCACGACATCGTGATCACGCATCGTCAGTTGGAGGAGGCGCGACGCCAGGCCGAGGAGGCGCGCGTTCTCGCTCGGGCCGAACGTGACCCCGAGATGGCGGACTACCTCCACGCAGAGGAGCGAGCCGCGGACGAGCGAGCCATCGAGCTGGATCGCCGCCTCGAGACCCTGCTTCTCCCGAAGGACCCGAACGACCAGAAGGACGTCGTCGTGGAGATTCGCGCCGGGACCGGTGGGCAGGAAGCGGCGCTCTTCGCCGGCGACCTGTTCGAGATGTACCGACGCTACGCCGAGCGCATGGGGTGGAAGACGGAGGTGCTGTCGTCAAGCCCGTCGGAGGTCGGCGGCTTCAAGGAAGTCGTCCTGGAGATACGAGGGAGCGGGGCGTACTCGAGGTTGAAGCACGAGTCCGGGGTCCATCGAGTGCAGCGGATCCCCGTGACGGAGTCCGGCGGCCGAATCCACACCTCGACGGCGACCGTCGCGGTTCTGGCCGAGGCGGATGAGGTTGACGTGCACATCGAACCCGACGAGCTCGAGATTCAGGTGTATCGCTCATCCGGACCGGGGGGACAGAGCGTCAACACCACCGATTCGGCGGTGCGAATCATCCACAAGCCGACCGGCATCAAGGTCGAGGTCCAGGAAGAGCGATCGCAGCGACAGAACAAGGAAAAGGCCATGCGATACATCCGGTCGCGGCTGCTGCAGATGGCGCAGGACGAGCAGCAGCGGGAGGAGGCCGCGGCGCGGAAGGCTCAGGTCGGGAGCGGCGAACGTTCGGAGAAGATCCGGACCTACAACTTTCCGCAGAACCGCGTGACCGATCATCGAGTCGGGATCTCGATTCACAACCTGCCCGCGGTCCTCGAAGGGGACCTCGACGAGTTCGTCGATGCGCTGGTCGGGAGAGAACGAAGCGCTCTGCTGGCCGGCGATGGAAGCCGCTGATTGGTCGTCGTGCTGACGTGAGTGTCACCTCGTCCGATGCGCCGTCGCTGGAGAGACTGACCCCGAGCGAAGCGCTTCGCTCCGCCACCGAATACCTCGAACGTCACGGCGTGGAGTCTCCTGGCCGGACGGCCGAGCTGCTCTTGATGCACGCGCTCAATAGCTCCAGGGCGGACGTGTACGTGCGCCGCGACCGGCTGAATCGATCAGAGGCGCTTCGGTTCACCGACGCGCTCGAGCGCCGAACGGCCGGCGTTCCTTTGCAGTACGTCACTCGCCGGCAACAGTTCATGGACCTCGACCTCCAAACGGCGCCCGGCGTCTTCATCCCGCGGCCCGAAACGGAGACGCTCGTCGAAGCCGCATTAGAAGTGCTGATCGGCAAGGACGAGCCACTCGTGGTCGACGTCGGAACCGGGACCGGCGCTATCGCCCTCGCCATCAAGCGGCACGCGGCCCGAGCGTCCGTGCACGCGACGGACGCTTCTGAAGCGGCAGTCGAGCTGGCCAGAAGCAACGCGCGAAGACTCGGCCTCGATGTCGCGGTCGCGAAGGGGGATCTGCTCGAGCCCCTTCCGCCGGAGCTCAGTGGACGAATCCATCTCATCGTGAGCAACCCTCCGTACGTGACTCTCGAGGAGTTCGAGTCACTCCCCGCGGACGTCAAAGCCGAGCCGCGCGAAGCTCTCCTAGGAGGAACGGAGTTCCACCGACGGCTGTTGGATGCCGCTACGGAATGGCTCGCCCCCGGCGGTTGGCTCGTGACGGAGATCGGAGCAACGCAGGGAGCCGAGGTCGTCGACCTCTTCACTCGCACCCTGACCTCGGTGAACGTGCTCCAGGATCTGCCCGGCCGGGACCGGGTCGTGCGAGGCTCGAAGCCGCTCGGGTGAGCAACCTCTTCGAGGTCGATCCGAGCCGCGCCGACGACGCCGAGAGCGCCATCGCAAAAGCTACGGCCGAACTGCTCGCCGGTCACCAGATCGTGCTTCCCACCGAGACCGTTTACGGGATTGCGTGCCGGCCAGATGATCCAACCGTGACGAGCCGTCTGTTCCAGGCGAAGCGCCGGCCGACCGGCCTGAACCTCCCGATCCTCGCTCCCTCCGCTGAAGCGGCGTGGTCGATAGGAGCCAAGACCGAGGCGGCAGAGAAGCTGGCGGCGGAGTTCTGGCCCGGCCCTTTGACGCTGGTCCTGCGCAGGACGCCTCACTCACAAACCTGGTCGCTCGGCGATGAACCCGACACGGTGGCGGTTCGCGTCCCGAGCTACCCACTTGCCCTCTCGTTGCTGGAGCGGACCGGTCCGATCGCCGCGACCAGCGCCAACATCTCCGGCCAACCGCCCCTTTCGACAGCCGAAGATCTGGTGGCGGCCTTCGGCGATGCCGTGGCGGTCTACCTGGTCCTCCCGTCCGGCGTCGCGCCGTCCGGCGGCCAGGCCTCGACCGTGGTCGATCTCACTGGAGCACGGGCCAGAGTCCTTCGTGAAGGGCCCATTGAGTCCGGAGTCATCAAGGCCGTTTTCGAGTAGCCGCGGGCCGCTCGCTAGACTGCCCCTGAATGGCCACCATCCTGCTGCTGTGCACCGGGAACATTTGCCGTTCTCCCATCGCCGAAGGTCTCCTCAAGCGCCAACTCGAGGACGGCGGCGTCACGGGCGTCACCGTTCATTCGGCCGGCGTATCCGGTCTGGACGGATATCCGGCTGATCCCGAGGCGGTCCGGACCTCCGCCGAACAGGGCGTGGACATCTCGTCGCACCGCGCGCGGAGGGTCACCGCGAAGATGATCGAGTCAGCCGACCTCATCCTGACGATGACCGCCGATCAGCGAAAGAAGGCCACGCGACTGGCCCGCGCGGCAAGCGACCGAACGTTCACCTTGAAGGAGATCGTGTTTCTCCTGGATCGACGCCCCGGAGCGAGAAACGGCGACTTCGACGAGCGTCTTCGCCAGGCGGTGAAGGACGCTCACAACGTTCGTGAATCCGAGCCCGGCCTCGAGCTACTTGATGAGGATGTCTCGGATCCTCTCGGACTCGGCCCGGACGCGTTCCGCGCTGTCGTGTGGGAGGTCGGTCAGCTGGTGGAGCGTTTCGTGGACGGGACGTTCCTGGCCGAAGAGCGCGAATCTGTGGCGGACCACAGAGGGAGAGAGAAATGAAGGACTACGCGGCTGACTGGGAGCAGCTCAAGGCGACCGACCCGGAGGTGGCCAAAGCGATCTCCGACGAGCTGAACCGCGAGCGGACAACGCTGCGCCTGATCGCCTCCGAGAACTACGCGAGTCCGGCCGTCCTGGCGGCGCTCGCTTCGAGCATGAACAACAAGTACGCCGAGGGGTATCCAGGCCGCCGCTACTACGGCGGATGCGAGTTCGTCGACGTCTCCGAAACGCTGGCCATCGAGCGGGCGAAGGAGCTGTTCGGAGCGGAGCATGCCAACGTCCAGCCCCACGCGGGGGCTCAGGCCAACATGGCCGTCTACGGCGCCTTCCTGGACCCGAAGAACGCCGAGCAAAAAGTCCTCGGGATGGTGCTGGCCCACGGCGGTCACCTCACCCACGGCTCGCCGGTCAACTTCTCCGGCAAGTGGTTTTCGTTTGTCGGGTACGAGGTCGACGAGGAAACGGAGCTCATCGACATGGACAGGGTCCGGGACCTTGCGATGGAACACCAGCCGAAGATCCTTCTGGCCGGATACACCGCGTATCCACGAGCGATCGACTTCGCCGCGTTCCGGCAGATCGCAGATGAGGTCGGCGCCCTGTTCATGGTCGACGCCGCCCACTTCATTGGACTGGTGGCGGGCGGCGCCTACCCCAGCCCCGTGCCGTACGCCGACGTCGTGACCTTCACCACGCACAAGACGCTGCGAGGGCCCCGCGGCGCCATGATCCTCAGCAAGCAGGAGCACGCGAAGGCGATCGACAAAGCGGTCTTCCCGATGATGCAGGGGGGTCCGATCGAAAACGCCATCGCGGCGAAGGCGGTCGCGCTGAAGGAAGCCATGCAGCCGGAGTTCAAGGACTACGCGCATCGGGTCGTTCGTACGGCGCGAGCGCTGGCGCAAGGGCTCGCCGACGAAGGGCTTCGCGTGGTTTCCGGGGGCACGGATTCGCACCTCGCGCTGATCGATCTGCGGCCGATCGACATGACCGGAGCCGACGCGGAAGCGCTTTGCGGCGAGGTCGGAATCACGCTGAACAAGAACGCCATTCCGTTCGACCCGCTCCCTCCCATGACGACCTCCGGGATCCGCCTCGGGACGCCCGGTCCTGCGACCCTGGGAATGGACGAACCGGAGATGAAGGAAGTGGCCGCCACCATCGCCGACGTCGTGCGCCATCCAGGCGACGACGCGGTGAAGGACGCCGCTCGCAAGACCGTTCAGAACCTCATGGAGCGGTTCGCCCCCTACCGCGCCTGATCGATGCTTCGGTACGTCGGCGTCTTCGCGGCCAGCGCCGGTGCGGTCCTGATCGCCACGCCCTTGGTCCGGCGCCTGGCGGTCCGATTCGGCGTGATCGACAGGCCCTCCGACCGAAAGGTGCACCCGAAGCCCACGCCGACGCTGGGGGGTTTGGGGATCCTCGTTGGAGTGGTCGCCGGGCTGGCGGTCGCGTACTTCATTCCATCCTTCCGTTCGCTATACCGGCAATCGCTGGAGCTTCAGGGGACCCTGATCGCCGCCGTAGTGATCACGGCGGTGGGAGTGATCGACGACGTCCGAACGCTTTCGGCTCCCGCCAAAGTGGCCGGCCAGGTGCTCGCGGCGGGCCTGCTGATCCTGAACGGCGTGGAGCTGCTGTTCTTCTGGTTTCCGACGCAGGGCGTGATCTCGCTGGGGTCGGACCTCTCCGTGCCGCTAACGGCGCTCTGGATCCTGGTCATGGTGAACGCGGTCAATCTGATCGACGGCCTGGATGGTCTTGCCGCCGGAACGGTCACCATCGCGGCGCTGGCCTTTTTCGTCTGGGTCTACGTCTCACCGCCGATCGGCGTGCAGCCGCTGTCGTCGGCCGCGCTGCTATCCGTGATCGCCGCGGGCGCGGCGTTCGGCTTCCTGCCGTACAACTTCTATCCGGCCAAGATCTTCATGGGCGACTCCGGTGCCATGCAGCTGGGGATGGTCCTGGCCGCGGCGACGCTCTCCGGGGTGGGTCGAACGATCCAACCGTCCGGGGGAGCCATCGCGGCGTTCTCCATCCCGGTTCTGATTCCCATGATCGTGCTGGCAGTGCCGCTGATCGACGTGGCGCTGGCCATCATTCGCCGGGTGCGGAAGGGGAGGGCCGTTTTCGCGCCGGACAAGGAGCACATCCACCATCAGCTCAGGGAGGTCGGGCACACGCACCGCCAGGCGGTGGTCATCATGTACTTCTGGAGCGTCCTTCTCGCCGGGTCGGCGCTGGCTGTGGCGTTCATCAATGGCCGGATCGTCGTCGGCTCTATCGTCGTGGTGGCCCTGGCGCTCTTCGTGGCAACGCTGGAGCCCGCGCGCCGTCGACGCCGAGCGGCCAGGAACGAGCGGCGGGCGCGGAAGCGCGAGCTGAAGCGTGCCTCCGCCAGAGTGAGCACGAAGCCGGTCGGGGAGCACCTCAGTGGGGGAGGCGGCGCCTGATAAGCTGCGCTTGTGAAAATTTTCACAAAGTCGGGGGACCCTGGCCCGACACCCCCATCTAGCAGCGAAAATAGCCCGGCAGCCGTTTTGACGGGCGTTTCAACCCGCCGATATACTCGGCCGGCTTTGGGCGGCCCACCCGACCCAACCGACCCCTACCAGAACGTGTGGGCGGGAGCCTCGGAGGGTTTCAGCATCAGCCTCACCATGCTGAGCGCCGTCTTTGTGTGGGGAGGGATCGGCTTCCTGATCGACTGGCTCGCCGGAACACCCAAGGTGTTTACCGCGATTGGAATGATCCTAGGAGCCGTTCTCGGCACGTACCTCATCTATCTGAGATATGGCAAGGAACATGACCAGCGCTCCTGAACCTGAGCTCGAGATCGTCCGCCGCGGCCTGTGGCTGGGGCCGGCCGCGTTCGTCGCCGCTCTGCTGATCGGTGCCGTGGCAGGCGGGTGGAACATCGGCTGGTCGGCCGCGATCGGCATCGCCGTGGTCTTCGCGAACTTCGTGGTCCACGGCGTCTCGCTCGCCAGAGCGGCCAGGCGCTCGCTCACCGTGCTGGCCGCGGTGGCCGTGGGAGGATTCGTCGTCCGGCTCGGAGCGATCGTGGCGATCATGTTCGGTCTGAACCGTTTGGCGTTCTTCTCGCCGCTTGCATTCGGGCTCGCCGTGATCCCTGGGACGTTCGGCTTGCTCGCGTTCGAGATGAAGCTTCTTGCCGGCGGCCTCGGCGCCGAGCTCAGACTTCCGGCTCAAACCGAGGTGGTCGCCCGATGACGTCGCTCGCCGCCGGCGCGCTTGGCGCCTTGCTCGGGGTCCCCTTCGAGCGGCCGACGACGCACGACTTCATCTGGCCGTGCTTCGGCTGGAGCCCGACCGTCCGCATCGGTGGCGTCACCTTCTGCTTCAACTTCATTCTGCTTCTGCTGACCATCGCGTTCGCCCTGACGATCCTGTTCTTCTTCATTGGCCTGCGTCGGCCAAAAGTGGTTCCGGGAAAATGGCAGGCCGCCGTTGAGACCGGCATCGAGTTCATTCGCAATCAGATCGTGATGCAGATGATCGGTCCGGAGGGACTGCGCTTCCTTCCTTACCTGACCGCGCTGTTCTTCTTCATCTTCTTCGGGAACATCCTCGAGGTCGTGCCGGGCATTGGGTTCCCTCTGAACTCCAGGCTGGCCTTTCCTCTGGTGCTGGCACTGCCCTCGTGGGTCCTCTACAACTGGGTGGGCATCAGGAAGCACGGGTTCGGCGGCTACATGAAGCTGGTGCTGTTCCCGCCGGGGGCCCCGAAGGCGCTGTACATCCTGCTCACGCCGATCGAGTTCTTCTCGGTGATCGTGTTGCGACCGATCACTCTCACGGTCCGGCTCTTCGCCAACATGGTGGCAGGCCACTTCCTGCTGGCGGTGTTCTTCCTGGGTTCGCTCGCCCTGTTGACGGGATTCCCATACATCCTCGGCGTCGTTTCGTTTGCCGTGGGCGTCGTGCTGGTTGGATTCGAGATCTTTGTGGCCTCGTTGCAAGCGTTCATCTTCGCGGTGCTCACCGCCTCGTACATCGGCGGCGCGCTTGCGGAGGAGCACTAGAAGAGAAGAGGAGGGATCAGATGATGCATGTGCTGGCCGCAGTGGCGACGTTCCTCGCGCAGGCAGCGGGAGGCGGAACCACCGGTAGCCTCGACACGATCGGAAAGGGTCTGGCCTATGGCCTCGCGGCCATCGGGCCCGGCATCGGCATTGGCGTCCTGATGGGCAAGTCGGTGGAAGCGATGGCCCGGCAGCCCGAGGCGGCCGGAATCGTTCGCGGGACCATGTTCATCGGCATCGGCCTGATCGAGGCGCTGGCCCTCATCGGGTTCGTTCTTTCGTTCATCATTTAGGAGGCGCTGAAGTGCGATTCGTGGTGGCGATCTCAGAAAGCGGTAAGCAGCTGCTGTACCCGGCGTGGTCTGAGCTGATCCTCGGCGCGATCGCGTTCGCCATCCTCTTCGCGTTCATCTCTCGGTGGGCGATCCCCCGGCTCAACCAGGCCCTGGAGGCGCGGCGGCAGAAGATCCAGGGCGACCTGGAGAAGGCCGAGAAGGACCGGCAAGAGGCGGACAAGATCCTCACCGAGTACCGGGAGAAGCTGTCCGGCGCCAGGGACGAGGCCAACCGGATCATCGAGGAAGCGCGGAGCACGGCGGAGGCCATGCGACGCGACCTCACCGCCAAGGCCGAACAGGAATACTCCGGCATCCTCGACCGGGCGCAGGAGGAGATTCGGGCCGAGCGTGACCGAGTGTTCCAGGAGCTCAAGACCCAGGTCGGCGAGCTCTCGCTGCAGCTCGCCGGACGGATGGTGGGCGAGTCGTTGGATCGCGATCGTCAGCTTCGCCTGGTGGACCAGTACATCGAGGAGCTCGCCCGAACGACGCCGTCGGGAGACGGCAACCGTGGCTGAACGAGACCTCTTGATTCGCGGCTACGCCCAGGCGCTCTTCTCGGTCGCCGAGGCGGAGGGCAACCTCGAGGATGTCGAGGACGAGCTCTTCCGGTTCGGCAAGACGGTCGAGAGGGAGTCGGACCTGCGCGAAGCGCTCACCGACCCCGGGCTTCCCGCTGACCGAAAGAAGGCGGTCATTCGCGAGCTCCTGGGGGCGAAGGCGAGCTCGCAGACCGTCTCACTGCTCACGTTCGTGGTCGAACAGGGACGCGGCAAGGACATTCCGAAGATCACGGAAGCGCTCGCCGAACTGGCGGCCAGGCGGAGAAATCGTGCCGTGGCCGAGGTCCGAACGGCGGTTCCATTGGACGACGACCGTCGCGAGCGGCTCACTGACATGCTGTCCAGGGCGACCGGTCGCGACGTGGAGCTGAAAACGGTGGTCGACCCGTCGGTGATCGGCGGCGTCGTGGCGAGGGTGGATGACCTGGTCTTCGACGGAAGCATCAAGCGAAAGCTCGAGCTGGCTCGCGAGCAGCTCGCCAGAGCCAGATAACGCTGAGGGAGGAACGAACAACGTGGCACGCGAACTGACCATCTCACCGGACGAGATCTCCGACGCGCTCCGCAAGTACGTCGAGACCTTCGAGCCGAGCATGGAGCGGGAGGAAGTCGGCACGGTGACCTCGACCGGCGACGGCGTGGCGATCGTGGAGGGTCTTCCCCGGGCCATGGCGAACGAGCTCCTCGAGTTCACCAACGGCGTCCTCGGCCTCGCGTTCAACCTGGACGAGGACTCCATCGGGTGCATCGTGTTCGGCAACGCCGAGGACATCGAGGAGGGGGACCCGGTCAAGCAGACCGGCCGCATCCTCTCGATTCAGGTCGGAGATGGGCTGCTGGGCCGAGTGATCGACCCCGTGGGGCGGCCGCTCGACGGGAAGGGGCCCATCCAGACCGAGGAAAGCCGCGCCCTGGAGATCCAGGCGCCTTCGGTCATCATGCGGCAGCCCGTGAAGGAGCCGCTTCAGACGGGCATCAAGGCCATCGACGCGATGACGCCGATCGGCCGGGGCCAGCGGGAGCTGATCATCGGCGACCGCCAGACCGGCAAGACCGCCATCGTCATCGACACCATCATCAACCAGCGAGAGAACTGGAAGACCGGCGACCCGAAGAAGCAGGTGAAGTGCATCTACGTCGCCATTGGGCAGAAGGCCTCCACGGTTCGCGAGGTGGTCCAGGCGCTGGAGGACGCCGGCGCGCTGGAATACACGGTTGTGGTGGACGCGTCCGCGTCCTTCCCCGCTTCGTTCAAGTACATCGCCCCGTACGTCGGATCATCCATCGGCCAGCACTGGATGTATCAGGGGCAGCACGCGCTGGTGGTGTTCGACGATCTGTCGAAGCAGGCGGAGGCGTACCGCGAGCTTTCCCTGCTGCTTCGGCGGCCGGCCGGACGCGAGGCATACCCCGGCGACGTTTTCTACTTGCACTCCCGGCTCTTGGAGCGGTGCGCGAAGCTGTCCGAGGACCTGGGCGGCGGGTCGCTCACCGGGCTCCCCATCGTCGAGACCAAGGGCGGCGACGTCTCCGCGTACATCCCGACCAACGTCATTTCGATCACCGACGGCCAGATCTACCTGGAGAAGGACCTGTTCAACGCCGGGGTACGTCCGGCCATCAACGTGGGCATCTCGGTTTCGCGGGTGGGAGGCTCCGCGCAGCGAAAGGCGATGAAGAATGTCGCCGGGCGTCTCCGGTTGGATCTGGCCCAGTACCGCGAGCTCGAGGCGTTCGCCACCTTCGGCTCCGAGCTGGACCGCGCGTCGCAGGCGCAGCTCGATCGAGGGGCGCGCGTCGTGGAGGTCCTGAAGCAGCCCCAGTACGACCCCATGCCCGTTGAGAAGCAGGTCATGGTCATCTTCGCCGTCACCAACGGCTTCCTGGACGACCTGCCGGTGCAGGACGCGAAGCGGTTCGAGCAGGAGTTCCTCGAGTACATGGAGTCGCGAAACCCCGAGATCGGCAAGAGCATCGCCGAGTCCGGCGATCTGCCGGATGACGTCGCCGAAGGACTTCGCGCCGCCATCAAGGAGTTCCGTTCGGCCTTCCAGCCTTCTGAGGGAGCTGAGCTGAAGGAAGAAGACGCCGAGCCGCTGTCCTCCGAAGAGCAGGAAGCGCTCAAGCGGTTCCGCCGGCCCAGCACCGAGGAGTACCGCGAGAAGGCCGGTCCCGGTTCGAAGGCCGGCGGCGCCCAGCTGCCCGGATAGCCGGAAGCCTTTCTAGGAGTAGTGAGCTATGGGGGCGAAGCTCCGAGAGGTCCGGCGCCGGATCCGTTCCGTGCAGTCGACCATGAAGATCACGCGGGCGATGGAGCTCATCGCAACGTCGCGAATCATGAAGGCGCAGGAGCGGGTGGAGCAGTCGCGTCCGTACTCCGAGCGGCTCACGGCGGCGATCACCGACGTGGCCTCGGTGAGCGCGGTCCCGGGCATCGATCTGCTGGAGGAGCGGCCCGATCCGAAGGCCGCGGCGGTGTTCGTGGTGACGTCGGATCGGGGGCTGGCCGGCGCGTACAACGCGAACGTGCTTCGGGTGGCCGAAGAGCTCTTTTCGAAGCTTCGATCCGAAGGGAAGGAGACGAGGCTCTTCGTGTCGGGGCGAAAGGGAATCTCCTACTACCGGTTCCGAGGCAGAGACATCGAGGATTCCTGGACGGGGTTTTCGGAGACGCCAAGGTACGAGCACGCCAAGGAGATCGCCGACGCGCTGATTCAGCGGTTCACCGATCGTGACGTCGACGAGATTCACGGCGTGTACACGGATTTCCAGTCCACGATGCGGCAAAAGCCGGTGGCCCGGCGGTTCGTGCCCATGGTGTTCGAAGAGGTCGACCGGCCCGAGGACCAGCGGGGGCCGACCAACCAGTACATCTTCGAGCCGGAGCCGGGCGCGCTGCTGGAGGCTCTGCTGCCGCGGTACATCGAGACGCGGGTGTTCAACGCGCTGCTCGAGTCGGCGGCTTCGGAGCATGCCGCGCGGCGCCGGGCGATGGCGGCCGCGACGGACAACGCCGACGACTTGATCAAGGTCCTGACGCGGGTGGCGAATCAGGCCCGGCAGACCGAGATCACCACGGAGATCATGGAGATCGTCGGCGGCGCCGAGGCGCTCCGAAAGATGGGGGCTGGACCGGCGAGTGCGCCGAGCGGCTCACGAGAAGCCGAGACCGAACCGGCCACGCCGGTTGGATGAGTGACCACGAAAGGATGACGAAGCATGGCTGAAGACAGCGGAAACGGAGCGGCGCAGGGAAGGGTGGTCCGGGTCATCGGGCCGGTTGTGGACGTCGACTTCCCTCCGGACGCGCTCCCCGAGATCAACACGGCGCTCGAAGTTGAGCGAACGCTCGATGGAGAGACCATCACCATCACTTGTGAGGTCGCCCAGCACCTGGGCGATTCGACGGTTCGCACCGTTGCCATGCGTCCAACCGACGGCGTCGTGCGTGGAACGCCCGTGAAGAACCTCGGCCGTTCGATCTCCGTTCCGGTCGGCGAGAAGGTGCTCGGCCACGTCTACAACGTCCTGGGGGAGCCGCTCGATACCGAAAAGGTCGACGCGGAGGACTACTGGCCGGTCCACCGGGAGGCGCCCCGCTTCGATGAGTTGGAATCGCGGACCGAGATGTTCGAGACCGGCATCAAGGTCATCGACCTGCTCGAGCCCTACGTCAAGGGGGGCAAGATCGGGATGTTCGGCGGTGCCGGCGTGGGCAAGACGGTCATCATCCAGGAGATGATCTACCGGATCGCCAAGCAGCACGGTGGCGTCTCGGTATTCGCGGGTGTCGGCGAGCGAACCCGGGAGGGCAACGACCTCTGGCTCGAGATGAAGGAGTCCGGCGTCATCGACTCGACGGCGCTGGTCTTCGGTCAGATGGACGAGCCGCCGGGCGTTCGGCTTCGCGTTGGGCTCGCCGCGCTCACCATCGCGGAATACTTCCGAGACGTTCAGCACCAGGACGTGCTCCTGTTCGTGGACAACATCTTCCGGTTCGTTCAGGCGGGTTCCGAGGTCTCCACGCTGCTTGGGCGAATGCCGTCGGCGGTGGGCTACCAGCCCACGCTGGCCGACGAGATGGGCGAGCTTCAGGAGCGGATCACGTCGACGAAGGGCCGTTCGATCACGTCGCTCCAGGCGGTGTACGTGCCTGCGGACGACATCACCGACCCCGCGCCGCACACGACGTTCGCGCACCTGGACGCCACCACGGTCCTGTCGCGGGCCATCGTGGAGCAGGGGATCTATCCCGCGGTCGACCCCCTGGACTCGGTGTCCCGAATCCTGGATCCGCGCTACGTCGGGGAAGAGCACTACGCGGTGTCGCGGCGCGTTCAGGAGATCCTTCAGCGGTACAAGGACCTCCAGGACATCATCGCCATTCTCGGCGTGGACGAGCTCTCCGAGGAGGACAAGGTCATCGTGGCGCGGGCCCGGAAGATCCAACGGTTCCTCTCGCAGCCGTTCTTCGTCGCGGAGCAGTACACCGGCATCGAAGGGAAGTACACGCCGATCGACGAGACGATCGCCTCGTTCAGGGCACTCGCCGACGGTGAGTACGACCATCTGCCCGAGCAGGCCTTCTACATGGTCGGGGGCATCGAAGAGGCCGAGGCGAAGGGCAAGGAGCTCGAGAAGGCTGGAGAGAAGTCCGGCGAGAAAGCCGGAGACAGGGGCTAGCGCGGATGCCGCTGGAGGTTTTCCTGGTCACCCCGGAACGCGAAATCTGGACCGGTGACGCGCGGCTCGTCGTCGCTCGGGGGAGCGAGGGGGAGCTCGGCATCATGTCGGGTCACGCGCCGCTCATGGTCGAGCTTGGCATCGGCCCGCTGTTCATCAATCGTGACGGCGAACGGATCGCCGCGGCGATCGATGGCGGCTTCCTCCACGTGATGTCGGAAGGCATGGACACCCGCGTGGACGTGCTGGCCGAGCACGCTGAGCTGGAGGCGGACATCGACATGGACCAGGCGCGTCACATGAAAGAGGACGCCGAGAGGCGACTCCGGGAACGGGACGACGCCGACGCCGCGGCCGACCTGGCGAAGGCGCTCGCTCGTCTGAACCTGGGCAGCTAGCCCGAGCGCGATACCCATGACCCTGGGCGAGGAGCCCTATCGAGCGACCCTCGAGGAGCTGTACTCGGATTTCGCCGAGGGCGCTGGGAACGACGTCGACTCGCTGCTCGACGAAAGCCTGGGTCCTCGCGGCCCCGAGATGCTGTTCGACCTGGCCGCCGAGCTCGGTCTTGCGTCCGGTGATGCGGTGCTCGATGCCGGGTGTCGTGACGGCCGGCACAGCGTTCAACTCGCGGACCGGTTTGGCTGTTGGGTCGTTGGCGTGGATCTCCTCGACGCGAACCTCAGCCGGCGACACGACGTCCTGAGAGGAGTTGATGAGCACGTCGCACGCCGAACCTCATTCGTCCAGGGCGACCTTCAGGCGCTTCCATTTCAGGAGGAATCGTTCGACTTCGTCTGGAACCGTGACGTGATGATCCACGTGCCGGACCTCCGGGCCGCGCTGCGAGAGCTGCGGCGGGTGGTTCGACCTGGTGGGCGCATGCTCTTGTTTCAGATGTTCGCCACGCCGTGGCTTTCCGAAGATGACGCCCGAAGGTTGTGGCCGCCGCTTGCGGGCGTTCCCGAGAACACCGAGCCCGACTATTTCGAACGGTGCACAACCGAAGCGGGGTGGAAGATCGATCGCATGGAGGAGCTCAAGAGCGAGTGGCGGGAGCACGCCGAGGAGTCCGGTGAGGGAAGAACGTCGCGGCAGCTCCTTCACGTCTCGCGAATGCTGCGCCAGCGCGATAAGTACATCCAAGCGATGGGACGGGGCGACTACGAAGGCGAGCTGGCGAACGCGCTTTGGGGCGTCTACCAGATGATCGGCAAGCTCTCCCCGCGCGTCTACGTCCTGGCGTGACCAGCACCTGCGGAACTCGGCGAGCCCATAGAATTCAGGAATGGATCGGCTGCTGGTAACGGGCGGGCGGCGTCTTTCGGGCGCCGTTCCGATCAACGGGGCGAAGAACTCGGCGCTGAAGCTCATGGCGGCGGCGCTGCTCGCGCGGGGCCGTTCGGTCATCGAGAACGTCCCGCGGATCATGGACACGCTCACGATGGCCGACGTCCTCGAGCACCTCGGGGCGTCGGTTCAGTGGGACGGCTCGACCGTCGTCGTGGACACGTCGAACGCGGATGGCGTCGAGACTCCGTACGAGCTCGTTCGCCGGATGCGCGCTTCGATCGTGGTCCTCGGGCCGCTCCTGACCCGGTTCGGCGAGGCCCGCGTGGCGATGCCAGGCGGTTGCAACATCGGCTCGCGCAAGATCGACCTGCACCTCAAGGGATTTGAGCGAATGGGCGCGGAGTTCGTCTACGAGCACGGGTATCTGGAGAGCAAGGCCCCCGAACTCCACGGAGCCCTCATCTCCCTCGACTTTCCGAGCGTCGGCGCGACCGAGAACGTCCTGATGGCGGCGGTCGGCGCGAAGGGAACAACCGTCATCGAGAACGCCGCGCGCGAGCCTGAGATCCAGGACCTTGCAGCGGCGTTGATTGAGATGGGGGCCAAGATCGATGGCGCCGGAACGCCCACCATCGAGATCGAGGGTACTGAGGGGTTCGCACCGATGAACCACCGCGTCGTTCCGGATCGAGTCGAGGCGGGGACGTTCGCCATCGCGGCATGCGCTGTCAGGGGCGACGTCCTGCTCGATGGCGCGCGGGCCGACCACATGGATCTGGTTCTGGACAAACTCGGTGAAACGGGAGCGTCGATCTCGATCGAGGACAGCGGGATCCGCGTCTCCGCCGAAGACAGGCCAAACGCCGTCGACTTTGTGACGCTTCCGTATCCGGGGTTTCCAACGGACCTTCAGCCTCAGATGATGGCGCTCCTTTCAATCGCCCGGGGTACGAGCATCGGCACGGAGAACGTCTTCGAGAGCCGGTTCATGTTCGTGGACGAGCTGAACCGAATGGGCGCGGACATCCGTACCGAGGGCCACCACGCGGTGATCAGAGGCGTTGAGCATCTTTCGGCGGCCCCAGTGCGCGCACTCGACATTCGAGCCGGAGCGGCGATGGTCATCGCCGCACTCACGGCGGACGGTGTCACCGAGATCTCGCACGTGTACCACATCGACCGGGGATACGAGGACTTCGAGGCACGGCTCACTGCCTTGGGAGCGGAGCTTCGACGAGAGAAGTCACTTTCCCCGGCGCTCGCGTGAAGCGAGCGAGGGCCTGGAACCTCGCCATTCTGTCTCTTCCGCTCGCTGCGAACTGTCTCTTTGTCCCGGGAGGGGCGGCTCCGCCCCATCCTTCGACTCGCTCGCAGGCTCGGGTGTTCGTTTATGTCGTCAATGGTGTTTCGTTCGAAGGGTTCATATCGGTTCCAGCGATCCGGCGGCTCGGAGCACGCGGTGGTGTCGGACTCATGACCACCGAGGTGACCTCGAAGGCTTCCGACGCTGGGCTTCTTGCTGTGCTCAACGGCAATTTGAGTGGAAAGACGCGCCTCGGCCAGCCGCTCCTCTACAACGTTGTGGAGGACTTAAAGCCTGTGTGCGTCACAGATTCGCTCGACGTCGTCGGTAAGTCGCTCTCAGCCTGCGTGAAACGACCAGACCAGCTCGCCGAGTGGTTCGTGGTCTTTGACTTACGCAAGCCGATGTCCGTTGGGCGCGTTTCGCTCGCGGCTGTGGCACAAGACGCTGGGCGCCGGATCGATTCGATCGGTGACCGGGCGATGGTTGTCGTCGTCGCGCCGAGTCCTTCGCCTGCAATGGATCGTGTTGGCGACAAGGTGACACCACTCCTGATCGCCTGGCGACCGTCGAGGTCTCGAACTCCGCACGCGTTGGCCTCACGGACGACTCGACAAACAGGGCTGGTAGCGAACGTCGATGTCGCGCCGACCGTGCTTCGGTTTCTTCGGCTCCGCATTCCGGCAGAGATGACGGGCGAACCGCTCACCGTCGCGGACGCGGGACCGCCGTTCGCGTTGCACCGCGTGCATCTGGAGCAGCGGCGCATTCGGCTGCCGATTCAGCTCGGCGAGATCGCCTTCGTCACCTTTCTGGCGATCGTGGGGTTCGGTGCGCTGATCGCGCTGGGGCGCCGAGGCAGCGTTCCGAAGCCACTCAACAAGTCCGTGCAGTTCCTCGCGCTCTGCGGGCTCGGTTTTGCCGTGGTGGTTCTGGCTGGAGGACTACTCCCTCGCCTCACCTATCCCGTCGTCGTGC
>DASVPT010000058.1:0-1577 GCA_036389535.1 Actinomycetota bacterium | reverse complement strand
GTGAGCGTGTCGGCCGCGTTCTTCTCGCCCAGCCACGCCTCCAGCCGCTCGTTGAGCCACCAGGTGGCCTCCATCGCCGACATGAACACCTGATGGCTCTGCGGATCGAACAAGATCCGCTTCAGCTCCTGGATGTCCGCCCGGATGAAGTCGAGCAGCGCCTCTCCGGACTTCGTCCGGATGTCGCGCTTCAACGCGGCGATGGACGCCTCGCTGCGCCCGATCAGCTCGGTGACGATGGCCGGATCGGTCTCGATCGGGGCTGGCGCGCCGCCAAACAGTGGCCCGGGGGGACCCTCGTCCGGGAGCGGCCGGATGAAGCCGTCGCGCTCGAGGATGGTCCGCAGCGCGTCTCCGATCAGCGGATCGCCTCTCCCCATGACCTCCAGGAGGCCGGCGCGGCTCGTCGGCGAGGCCAGCCGTTGGGTGACGTCGACGAACAGGCGGCCGCCGGCCTCGGCCATGGGCGCGGGGGTCGTCATCTGCCAGAAGGAGAGCCCCAGGGGCTTCATGGGGTCGGTCATCATCTGCTGATGGCCGACGGAGACATAGACGTGGTTCTCCCGGTCGCCGGACTCGGGGATGGGGAACAGCGTGGTGATCGGCCGGCTCTGGACGATCTGGAAGTCGTCGTCGACCAGGCACCATTCGATGTCCTGGGGGCGGCCGAAATGCGCTTCGATCCGCCGGCCGAGCTGCGCGAGCCGCACGACCTGCGCATCCGTCAGCGCCGGCTGCTCCTGGCGCTCCGGCTCGATCGCCTGTTGCTGCGTCCCGCCGGCCGGCGAGGGGTGGATGGCGAGCTGCTTGGTGGCGACCGCCCTGGCGACGATCTCGCCGTCCCGCACCTTGAAGACGTCCGGGTTCACCCGGCCGGAGACCAGGGCCTCGCCGAGGCCGAAGCTGGCCTCCACGGAGGCGACCTTCCGGTTGCCCGTGACGGGGTCGGCCGTGAACAGGATGCCGGCCGCCTGCGGGAAGACCATCTGCTGCACGACCACGGCCATGTGGACCTTCCGGTGGTCGAAGCCGTTCCGCAGGCGGTAGGTCACGGCCCGCTCCGTGAAGAGCGATGCCCAGCACCGGCTGACGTGCTGGAGGATCGCCGCCGGCCCGACGACGTTCAGGTACGTGTCCTGCTGGCCCGCGAAGGAGGCCGTCGGCAAGTCCTCCGCCGTCGCACTGGATCGGACGGCGTAGGCGGCTTGCTCGCCGAGCCGGGCGAGCGCGCGGGTGATCGCCGCCGCCAGATCGTCAGGGACGACGATCGCTTCGAGGGTCCGGCGGATCTCCGCACTGAGCGTGCGGATCGCCTCCCGGTCCTCCGGGTTCAGGCGCGACAGCCGATCGAGCCGATCGTCGATCGGCGGCGCTTCCGCCATGATCCGCTGGAAAGCGTCCGTCGTCACGCAAAAGCCAGCCGGCACGCGGATGCCTTCGGTCCGCGAAAGCTCCCCCAGCTGCGCGCCCTTGCCGCCAACGACGGCGACCTGCGTCTGGTCGATCTCCTGGAAACCCAACACGTAGCAGCCCATCCGCTCACCTCCCTCTCGCGAAAGGGCGCTCGCCCGCCAACA
>DASVPT010000057.1:0-9093 GCA_036389535.1 Actinomycetota bacterium | reverse complement strand
ACGCCTGGTCCATCGGAATCGGCGGCGCGTTCACCTGCGAGAAGGAAGAAGGCGCCAGGCCGGCGCCTTCGCGATCGTCGCGGGGGTAGGATTTGAACCTACGACCTCTGGGTTATGAGCCCAGCGAGCTACCGGACTGCTCCACCCCGCAACGCCATGCTAGCAAGCGGCGTTCCGCCGCCACAATCGGACGTAGCGCCCCCCGGTCCCACCGAACCAGACTAACGGCGCGGGCTGGGTGAAGGTGAAGGCGAGGGCGAGGGCGAGGGCGAGGGACCAGGAGATACCGATGCGGCGCCCGCCTGCTGAATGAGGTCCCGGGCGAGATTGATCTCTCGCTGGTAGCCGGCGAGGTCACCCTGTCGAAGCAGCTGGTCCGCTCGACGGAAGTGCTCCAGCGCCTGCTGGACCAGTTGTTCTACTCGGCCTCCGGTTCGAGGCTGCCCCGGCGTCGGCTGCGTGGGGGGCGGCGCCTCTCCGAACGCCGTCGCCAGAGCGTCCTGGAGCGTGTTCGCCATGGTCACGGTGTCTCCGTGAACGACCAGGACGCGTTTCAGCTCCGGGATGGGGCTCTGCGGAGACTGGACGAACACCGGAAGGACATACAGGAATGAATTTTCGATGGGCACGACCAGCAGATCGCCGAAGGCGACCCGCGAGCCGATCTGGTCAAGCAGCGATCGTTCCCGAGAGAAGTTCGGATCCTGATTGATTCTGGAGAAGACCTGCTGGGGGCCATCGATATTGACCCCGGCCGGGAACTCGAACGCTCGGAGCTGGCCGTAGTCCGCGGGATCCGACAACGCCGCCATGTAGCCCACCATGTTCGGCCGCCGGAAGGGGGCGAAGGGGGTGAACAACACGAACCGCTCGCCTTCCTCACCCGGGAGTTTGATCAACACGTAGTAGGGCCGCATCAGCCTGTCGTCCCTGAAGCGCGGGTCAACGGGCAACGACCAGAAACGGCCCTTGTTGTAAAAGGTCTCCGTGTCAGTCACATGGTAGTTGGCGTACTGCTGTGACTGAACCAGCAGCAGGTCCTCGGGATATCGGAAGTGCTCCCGGAGCGGAAGCGGCGGCGGCGTGGTCGAGAAGAGCTTCGGGAACGCCCGCTGCCACACCCGGATGAGCGGGTCCGTGGGATCCACCACGTAGAACTTCACCGTCCCGTCGTACGCGTCGACGACCGCCTTCACCGAGTTTCGGATGTAGTTGGCGCGTCCGCCCAGGTCCCCGCCGGTCGCGTCGGACAGGTTCATCTCCTGGGAGTAGGGATACGCGGCCGTGGTGGTGAATGCGTCCTGGATGTACACCACTCGACCGTTCACGACGGCGGGATATGGGTCGGCGTCGTACTGCAGGAACGGCGCGGCCTTCCTGATTCGGGTCTGGACGTCCCGGTTGATCAGCACCCTGCTGTCGCCGTCGATGAGACCGGAGATCAGCAGGTTGATGTCTCGGTACCGATAGGCGAAGAGCAGGCGGCGGAAAAACCCTCCGGCCGGGATGCCGCCCCGGCCCCGGTAGCGCGTTCGGATCGACCCCTGCCCGTTGGGGTTCTGATAATCGAGCTCACCGGTCTTCGTGTCCGCGACGACGTAGGGAACGTCGGCCTCTTCGGAGTAATAGATCTGAGCTCCGTAGGGCTGCGAGAGCCGGATTCCGGACTGCGCGGACGGAGGAATGTCCTTCAGGACGAAGACTGGCTGCCCCTCGGTCGTCAGGGTGTTCACGGGGCTGGCCACCACCCCGAGTCCGTGGGTGTAGAAGAGATGCTTGTTCTGCCAGGTCCCTCCGCCGGCCGGGATCTGACTCTGGCGGACCTCCCGAACCGAGAGCATCACGACGCGGCGCTGTCCCTGAATGGGATACCGGTCGACGTCGACGTCCGAGAAGTCGTAGTACGGCTGGATTCGCTGGAGGTTCTCGTAGACCTGGCGAATAACGGAAGGGCTCCACAGTCTGATGTTGTCGGTGGTCGGCTTGTTCGCTGCGACCTCGCGCGCTCCCACCTGTTCGTTCACCTGCGTGGTCGTCAGACGCACCCGATCCAGGCCGAACGCCTCCCTGGTTCCCCGGATGTTGCGTTCGATGAACGGTTGTTCGCGCTGGAACTCCTGCGGACCCACCCGGAACCGCTGGACGAATGCCGGCGCCGCGGCTCCGATGACAATGGACATGAGCGCCAGCAGCCCGATCCCGAGGACCGGGAGGCCCCAGCCACGCAGGCGGATGTTCACGAAGAACAACAGGGCGCAGATCACGGCGATCCACATGAGCGCGTACAGCGCGGGCTTTTGCACGTGCACGTCGGTGTAGGACGCGCCCTGCACGACCCCGCGAGGCGAAGCCAGCAGGTCGAACCGGCCGAGCGAATAGCCCCATCCCTTGACCAGGATGATGAGCCCGAGGAGAACCGAGAGATGGGCCTTGACCTGCGGAATGACCTTCTCACCGACCGCCTGGAGCCGGATTCCGCCGGTCAGGTAGTGCGCCACCGCCACGATGACCGTGACGCCGACCAGCGATGAGAAGAGCCATCCCTGGACGAATTTCTGAAACGGCAGGATGAAGATGTAGAAGGACGGATCCCGTCCGAAAACCGCTTCCTGGAATCGCGCTCCGAATCTCACCGGACCGGCCGAGCGCCACAACAAGAACGTCTGCCACTGCGTCGAGGCGGCCAGACCGACGAAGAACGCGATCACCGCGGCGAAGACCGGCACGAGGCGCCCGGTGTATGGCTCCACGGCTGCTCGATACCGCTCGATGACTTCTTGCTCTGGAGAAAACGGCCGATATCGCGGCGCGATCCGCCGGACGATGACGAGGTTCACGAACAGCAGAACGAAGAAGAACGCCCCAAACAGCAGGGCGAGAACGACCTTGCTCCAGAAGACGCTCCAGAAGACGCTGGAGAATCCCACCTCGCGGAACCAGAGCAGATCGAGATAGAACCCGGACAGCCCAGACAAGACGATCGCCAGCACCACGATGACGCCCGCGGTGAAAAGCGGCCACCGCCGCCGTGCACGCCTCAGCCTTTGGGCCACTTGTTCGTCCCCACCTCGAAGAGCGTCAAGGGTACCGCTTGAGGAATCGAAGGGCGTCCAGGTACGAACGGACCGGGACCACCCGGATGCGGTTTGCCACCGACATTGCGGCTGCCGCGTTGCGGCGGGGGGCAAAGAAGACCGTCGCGCCAGCGTGCTCGGCCGCGACCACTTTCTGTTCGATGCCCCCGATCGGACCGACTCGGCCGTTCGGAAAGATCTGCCCGGTCCCCGCGATGTTCCGTCCTCCGGTCAGCTCCCCCGGCGTCAGCAGTTCGATCAGGCCGAGAGTCCACATGAGCCCTGCAGACGGACCCCCGATGTCCCCGCTGGAGATGGTGAGAGGGAACGGGAAGCTTCGAACCGCGCTCACTCCGATGACCGGGCGCTTCACTCCACGGACGTGTCCGGGAACGATCCGCACGTGACGGGTCTCCGCTCCGCCCCTGACCGTCAGCTCGAGGGCTCTCGATGTCCCCGCTGCCCTGATTGCCCGGCTGAGCTCGTCCGGATCGTCGACCGGCTTCCCATCGAGGCGAAGGATGACATCGCCCGCAACGAGCTTGCCGTCCGCCGGCGTGCCGCCGAAAACTTCTTCGATCAAGACACCCGGTCCATGCCGTTCGGGATACCCCGCGTACTTCGTGAGCGCCACGATCGCGGCGTCGATCTTGCTGGTGTCCATCTCGGATTGCGAGATCTGCTCCTCTTGCTGCTTCGTCTGGCCCGGCGGGAACAGATCTCGGTCGCGAACAACGGTCTCGGAGCGATTCAGCCATCCCTCCAGAACGTCGTAGGGAGTCGCATGGTCGAGGAGAACGGCGGTCAACAGGAGATGGCCGCTCGGGCGATACGTCGGGTGGTCCTTGATGCTGATGAGCGGAACGACGTCCTTCGCCGGGCCCGGGCGAATCACGTAATACGGGAGTGGGACGAGGGCGAGGACGACAGCGAGAGCCAACGTCGGGACCCACGGGCCGAGGCGACGGCGCACGCTACCGCGCCGCGCTCAAGAACGCCGCCTGGTATTCCGGCAGGTAATCGAGAAGCCGGCCGGCCCCGAGCGCCACCGCCGCCAGCGGGTGCTCCGTTCGGTGAACGGGCACCTCGCACTCCTGGGCCAGGCGCATGTGAAGCCCGCGCAACATCCCGCCTCCCCCGGTCAGGAACACGCCGCGCTCGAGCACATCGTGAGCGAGCTCGGCGGGGCTTTCGGCGAGACACTCCTTGGTGGCCGCAACGATCTTCTGGACCGGTAGTTCGAGCACTTCACGAATCTCGTCCGGAGAAACGGCGATGGTCTTCGGCAGCCCCGTGGACAGCTCACGACCGGTTACCTCGACAGCCGAGGCGTCGGCCGCCGGATAGGCCGAACCGACGGCGATCTTCAGCCGTTCAGCTGCCGTCTCGCCGATGGCGACGTCGTACCGGTCCTTGACGTACGCCTGAATGCTCGAGTCCATGTCGAAGCCGCCCACCTGAACGGAGGTCCCCGTCACGATGGCACTCATGGCGAGCATCGCCATCTCCGAGGTCCCACCGCCGACGTCCACGATCATGCTTCCGACCGCCTCATGAATGGGGAGCCCGGCGCCGACCGCGGCGGCGAACGGCTCGTCGACGAGCGAGACGGAACGAGCCCCGGCCAGCGTGATGGCTTCCTCGACGGCCCGCCGCTCGACATTGGTGAGCCGGGACGCCACGCAGACCAGAACCCTCGGCTTGGCAAAGCGAGACATCCCGACCGACTGAAGGACGCGCCTGAGCATCTGCCGGGTGATGTCGAAGTCCTGAATGGCTCCCCGGGCCAGCGGTCGAATCGGCACAACACTCCCGGGCGCGGCGGCTGCCGCGCGCCAGGCTTCGCGGCCCACCGCGACCAGCTCGCCGCTGCGCGAGTTGGTGGCCACGACGGTCGGTTCGTTGAACACGATCCCTTGCCCGTGCTGGAAGACCAGGGTGTTCGCGGAGCCCAGGTCAACGGCCAGGTCGCGTCTGCTCACAGGAGGTTCATGAGCCCATGACCCATTGCGCTTCGCCCGTGACGAGACGCTCTTTCTTCCAGATCGGCACCTCTTCCTTGATGCGCTCGATCCCGTGCCGCGCCGCCTCGAAGGCTTCCCGCCGGTGGGCCGCCGAGCAGCACACGATGACGGAGACCTCGCCGACGCCGAGCGATCCCGTCCTGTGAAGGAGCGCGACCTTGCAGGCACCCCAACGGTCGAACATCTCCTCGCCGATCGCTTCCAAACGGGCGACGGAGCGCTCCTCCCAGGCCTCGTACGTCAACCCGGTGACGGCGCCTGCCGGTGAGTGGTCCCGAACCGTTCCGGTGAACAGCACCACCGCTCCGGCGCCAGGATCGGCGACGAAGCCGAGCGCGTCGACGGGATCGAGTGGAACATCCGTCAGACGAACGACGAGGTCAGCCCGCACGGACGAGGATTCTAGAAGCCCAACCTACAATGGCCGGGTGGAAAGCAATCCGAACGACCCGCCAGAGATACCGATCGGCGACGTTTTCCGCGACGTGCCGTTGTTTCGAGAGATTCAGCGTGTGCTTCTGTCTTCGAGCGGCCCGATCAACTGGGAGCTCGCCCGGCAGGTGGGGATCGCCGCGGCCGCCTGGACCGGAGACGAACCGGCGCCGACCTCGGAAGACCAGCGTGGGCTCGCGGAGACGGTTCGGGCCGCCGAGCTTGCGGTGGCAGCGTTCACGGGAATGCCGCCGCCTTCTGACGTGACCGAGGTCAAAGCCGTGGGCGGAGGACCGTGGGTCGAAGCGAACATTCGAGGGCTGCAGGAGCTCCTCGATCCGATCGGCGCCAAGATGGCGACCGCCCTCGGAGAAGCGGGTGGAGAGCTGCCCCCCGCGTCGGGATTGGCCGGCGGCGACTTCATGGGACTTCTGATGCAGCGGGTGGTCCCCTTGCTCCTCGGCGTGCAGGTTGGGGCCGTCCTCGGCTACCTGGCACAACGGGTGCTCGGCCAGTTCGACCTCGCCGTTCCTCGTAGCGGCGGAGCGCTGTATTTCGTCATTCCGAACATCGCCCAGTTCGAACGCGAGTGGAGCCTTCCGTCCATGGATTTCCGTGCGTGGATCGGGCTTCACGAGGTCACCCATCGCTTCGAGTTCGCCAGGCCGTGGGTGCGCGAGCACTTCATTTCGCTGGTCCGCGACCTGGTCGAGCACGCGGAGCTCGATCTCTCCGGGCTCGAACAGCGGCTGGAGGGGCTCGATCTCTCGAACCCGGAGGCGCTCTCTGACGCCTTCGACGGCGTCGGAAACATGTTCGGGCAAACGACCAGCGCGGAACAACGACTGCGGATCAACCGGGTTCAGGCCTTCATGGCCGCCGCGGAGGGATACGGTGAGCACGTCACCGAGCGCGTGGGCAAAGAGATGCTGTCCGCGTACGGGCTGATCGACGAGGCGCTTCGTCGTCACCGCGAGGGAGGCGCCGGCGACCAGGCCCTGGAGCGGCTGCTCGGACTGGAGATGAAAATGGAGCAGTACCGGCTGGGTAGGGAGTTCTGCATGCGAGTTTCCGAGCAGACCGACGAAGGGACCCTCGCCAGGATGTGGGAGTCGGCCGAATCCTTGCCGTCGATGCCCGAGCTGGAGGAGCCGACGCTCTGGCTCTCGAGGATCGCCTGACATGCCCGCGGGAGAGCTCGTCTTCGCCAACGTCCTCGACGTCCGCCAACGCGAAGCGGAGGGGGAGGGGCCAGACGGACTCGTGTATCTGCTGTCGTTCCCGGCCCGCGGACTGCCCTTCGCGGTGGTACGCGACTGGAAGGCCCCCACCGGGTACCTGCCCGAAGAGGTTCAGCTCGTGGCCCCGTCGGGCGAGATCACGTACCGGATCGGGCCCGAGCCCCGATGGATGCTCGGCGCCATGGACCTGACGCGGGTGGAGAACATCGTGGAGGACGCGATCTTCGAGGAGCTCGGCACCTACATCGCCTCGTTCTTGCTGGACGGCGAGATCCTCGGGCAAACGGAGTTTCAGGTGGTCATGCAAGCGGCGCCGCAGAAGTTCACACCCGACGTAGAGGACGGCCTGAAGAAGGCGGATATCGCCTGGATGGGAATCGAATACGACGGCCGGGACGTCACCATCCCGGCCTGGTTCGTCTATCGCCAGGGGAAGATCTACGTGCTCTCGGCGAAGGAGCCGAGCCTGGAGGAGCAAACGATCCCGGGCCTGCCCGATACCAAGGACATCCTGGTGATCACCCGACAGAAATATCGGGATACATCACTGGAGCGGTTCCACGCCGCGGCGCGGATCCTGGAAGGTCCGGAGTGGGATCAGGCCGCCGCGCTGCTGGCCGATCGGCGCAGGGACCGGCACGGACCGCCCGAAGACGCCATCAAGCGCTGGCGCGAGACGTGCTTGATCGCCGAGCTCACGCCGGTGGTCGCCGCTCCGGCGTAGCCGGAGCGGAAGCTACCGATCAGGTTCGCTTCGCCGCTCGAGATCGACAAGCCTTTGCTCCGCCTGCTGAACCAGAGCGCTGTTGTCGATCGCCCTCGCTTCGTCCCGGGCACGAGTGAGGAGGTCGCGAGCTTGTTCAACGCGGGCCGCCATCTTCTCCGCGGTGGCGTACTTCAGCGCCTCGTCGGCTTTCACGATCAGCTCGAAGATCTCTCTTGGATCCATCCCGCTCCTCGTCCTGCCTCATGAATGAGGGCCCCGCCAAATGGCGGGGCCCTCAATTGTTCGGTTCCTCTCGGGCCTCGGTCGCGGTTCCTCAGACCGGGAAACCCGCTCCGTAGATGTCCGAATTACCGAACGTCGCCGGACAATCGTCGTTCGGCGCCGGCCGCGGCAGCGGGTCATCCGTGCTCAGGGACTGGCGGTACGCGTCAATCACCGGACAGTCGGCGGCGTTCCGCACGTCGTTCCATACCGCATAAGCGAGGCCCTGACCCACGTCGACGTTGTTGTAGTCGCCGAGGAATCCCGAGGCCAGACTGTTCGTACTCGAACCGCGGGCGTCCCCCGTGGCGCCGCGATGGACCGTCGTCCACGCCGCGGGGGCCGACATTCCAGGGCTGTTTGCGCGCCTGACGACGCCCTCCATCAGGCGAGGGTCTGCCGTCGTCGACTGCCATGGTTCGTGGAAGGCCATGTACACCAAGAAGACCGCCCCACCGTTTGGCGAGATACCGACCGCCGGGAAGTCCGGCCGGTCACCTGACTCGGCGGCGTTCGCCGTGGCCGTGGTGAACGTTTGTCCGCGGTTGGCCGAGTACGCGATCTCCACCCGCTCGTTCGGAGCGGGGTTCGTGTCGCTCGGCGTCGGGCCGTCGTTCCATGACACGACGATCTCGTCGGTGGCGTTTGTGCCTGTGGGGGACCCGTTCGCGATGTCGATCCAGGGAATGGCGCTGGTGCGGGTGCCGGCCAGTCCGTCGAACGAGAGCGTCTCGTTGTTGGGATCGAAGATGCCAACCTCGTCGAAGAATCCGATCGGCCGGGGCCGCTCGAAGGTCTTGCCGCCGTCGAAGGACCGGGCCAAGAGGACGGCGAGACGCTTGTTGTAGCCGCCTTCCCAGACGACGTAGACCACACCGCGGCTGTCCGTCCTGATGTTGCAGTCCTGGCGCCCGACGGTCTGTGTGTTGTTCGTGGCTTGCGAGATCTGCCTCGTGGTCCACGTGTCACCGCCGTCGGTGGAGCGAGCCACCGCGATCGGCTCCGGCGACGAGGCGGCGCTTCGGAACATCGCGAAGCAGACATACGTGTTGCCGAAGTACGGGCTGGTCTGTTCCGCGTCATCGACCGTGATCTGTTCGTGGTCGCTGAACGTCGTGCTCGCTTGACGGGTCGCGATCACCGGCGCCTTCCAGGCGTTCGAATTGTTCGCCGCCGCGGCCGCGACGTTGTCGGTTCGTGAAACGGCAATGGCCTCAAATCCCTTGAAGCCGGACTCAGTTTTCTTGGTACTCCCGGTCAGGCTTGAGGTCAGGTTCGCGTAGTACAGACGAACTCCGTTCGCCCAGTGAAAGCCGTTTGGCCCGGGCTTGGGA
>DASVPT010000056.1:0-10179 GCA_036389535.1 Actinomycetota bacterium | reverse complement strand
CCACGTTCCTTGGCCCGCTTCTTGACCCACTTGTCGACCGGCCAGTCGTGGATCTGGCTCTTGTGGCACCTCAGTGCCTCGATCTTCACCTCGATCGTCTCGGTGATATCGACAAACGTGTCCGCGCCCGCGTCGAACGTCGGCATCCAGAGCCCAGGGATCTCGAACGGCTCGAATCCCTCGTCGAGCAGCTCCGGAAACTGCGGTCGAGTGGGCGCGTCCGGGTTGACCACCGCAAGACACGCCATGCCGACCGCACGATGGTCGGGGTGGTTGACATATCTCCGCTCATCGTCCCAATACCGAACAGGGTCGGGCGCCACCAGGACGTCGGGCCGAAGACGACGAACCTCCTTGGTGATCGCCTTGCGAACATCGAGGGTCACTTCGAGCCCTCCATCGGGGTAGCCGAGGAAGACGCAATCCTTCACGCCGAGCACATCGCAGGCGGCGCGGAGCTCGCCTTGACGAACCTCCGCGATCTCTTCCCGCACAGCGCCAGGCTCGTTCGACCCCGCCGAGCCGTCGGTCACGCACACGTAGACGATCTCCGTCCCCTCCCGAGCCCACTTGGCGACCGTTCCGGCAGCACCGAATTCGGCGTCATCGGGATGGGCAAAGACCACGAGTGCACGCTCGAACGTCACGGGACGAGAGTATCCGAAACGCTCGAGACCGAGGTCTCGCTAAGCGTCGGGGTCCGCGAAGTCCAGACTCCGGAGGCGGTCCTCTGCCCGGTCCATCGCTCCCGCGAGCCACGACGGCTCCTGTGGCCCTCGTTCGTCTTCCCGCGGAAACATGAAGAGGTTCAGCGTCTCGCTCGAGCCAAGCTGAACTCCCCGCTCCAGCAAGAAGTCGGTCACGGCGAATTCCCAGGTGAAGAGCGCCGTGCCGTCGTCGTACACGTGCACCCAGTACGTCAGGTATTGGTTCGGCTGAGCGATGTACGTCCGGGCCCCTCGGCTTGGGCGCTCCTCGCTCGAAGCAAAACCGAGCTCCCGAAGCGCCTCGAAGAAGTCCACCCCCGGGAGCGTAGCCGGAGGCTCACGGCTCGGCGCCCACGACGCGAAGCGGCGCGCTCTCTACTTCCACCTCCTCTCGCTGCCGCGCGTGGGAGAGGGTGGTCCTGGCCTTGCCAACGTCGCTTCGGATCTGGTCCGTGCCGTTTTGGAGCATGCGTGTGGCCTTCACGATGCTGTTCTCCAGGGTCGTCTCGACCGAATGGAGGGTCGACGCAAGGTCGGCGAGGCAGGCGTCCACATCGCGGACCGCGCCGAAGCGCGCCATCAAGCTGTGCAGAAAGAGCACCACCGGGAGCGCCATCGAATAAGGAATCACCAGCACTCCGTGGCGATAGGCATCCGCGTGTGCTCGGCGAAGGACGCCGTATGCGGCATCGGGAATGGCCGCAACGGCTACAGAGGAGGTCAGTGCGGGATCGAGATAGCCCGCAACCTCCTTCGACCGCTCGACCACCGCTCGCTCGATGCTCCGCACCAATCGTTCGCGGTCTGCATCGGGGACACCCTCGGCGAGGAGCACGAGCTCCCGCTCCGCCGACCACTTCGAGTCCACGGGTAGACGGCGCCCGTCGGGGAGAACCACGCCGAACTCCACCACGCGCCCGTTCACACGAAAATTCGTGTCGAGCATGGACGGTGGCAGATGGGCGAAGGCCTCCCTCAGCACGTTCTCCCCGGCCTGGCCGGTGCGTTGAGCACCCGAGAGAACCGCGGCCACACGATGCAGGACCGCCCAGCCCTCCTCTTCGCGACTTCGGCGTTCGATTTCGCGGGCCTGCATGGTTTCCAGCAGCCTGCCGAACGCCGCCACTTCCTGGCGAATCTCCACCGTTCCGTCCTGGCGCGACGCGTTTGCGTCAGCCAGACGTCGGAGCTCCGCGTCGGTCACCGACAACCGGTTCTCCATCGCCCGGCCCAGACCGGTCACCGCAACCCAGATGAACCCCGCAGCCACAGCAACGACCGCTACAACAAGTACGACCATCACGTCCGCCGACTTCGCGACTCAGCCATGCGCTGACCCTACCCGTGGGGTCTGACACGCGATGACCTGCGGAAATGCTTAGAAGCCGGACGCCGGCTGCGGCTCACCGGGGTCCGGACGCGGGAGAACCAACAGGGAGTTGGCCACAGCTCGTTCGCTCCCCGTGGATGGCCGATTCACGACCGACCCCTTTACGACCATCGTGCTCGACGCACCCCCTTGGAGGTTCAGCGCGTCGGTTGCTCCAAGATCCTTGAAGAGGCTGGCGAATTCGATCAGCGTCATGCCGACCGATTGCTTGCTTCCGCCGTCGACCACGATCAGGAGCAGCCGTCCGTCCGAACGGCGGCCGATGCCTGTGCGCGCCTGACGGCGGCACAAGGGTTCGGAGCAAGAATCGGCGGTGACCACGCCGTCCTTCATGAGGATCGGCTTGCCTCCGATGAAGTCCATGATGCCGGCCCATCCGAACTTCCAGTCCAGGCGAACGGTCTCGCCCGGCTCGAGCGTCGCGACCTCATCACCCTCGGGCGTTCCCGGCTTGGCCGACAGGACGACGCCACGGTCCGCGGAAAGACGATCTCCGCAACGGGTCTCCTCCACCCTGTACGCGCGAGCCAGCCCGCCGTTCGACCAGACCAACCCGCTCGTCGCCAGCAGTCGCGCAGAGCACGCGTTCTGCGGAGGAGCCGCGAACGTGCCCCCGTCCGGTGTGAAGGCCGCGATCTCCCCTGCGTCCGGACTGCCTCGATTCCATCGATCGATGGCCCAATGTTCATTCGAGTCGAGCTCATGGAGCCCGGCCGTGAACTCGGGTACACCGAAGTACGTCGCGGCTTCGTTTCGGCGAATGGCGAAGCCCCTCGGGCAGCAGCCGGGGCTGAGCTTCAACGACCCATCGACCATGAAGCCGTGGGTCGGACGGCCCGCGCCGGCTCCAAAGTCGCCGTTGATGGCGGCTGTCGCACGCCGCCTGGCCGCCATGCTCGAGGTCTTCTCGGTGTGGCCGAGCTGGCCCTTGGGCATGGCCACGTCGATCGAAACCGCCTTCTCGGGATTGATGGTCAACAGGTGGATCCGGTTGGGGCCGCGCGAATCCTTGACCTCCTTGTAGTTGAGGCCTGGAGCGACGTTGACATCACGAAGGATCTGATAGCCGGGCCCAACTGTTGACTGTGCTGGCGCGGCAAGAAGCATTGCAGCGGCGACGGCAAGGAGGACAGTGGTCCGCGGCTGTTTGGGCATTGGGGATTTCAGTGTAAAAGCCCAGCTTGCGAAGGCAAGCGAACTTCGGCGACTTACCTGGGGAGAACCCCTCCGGCTGTCATGACCAGTCGCGGGGAAAGGACCGCATTGATGTCTTCGGTTGGATCGCCCTCCCACAGCACCAAATCCGCGGCCATCCCCTCTCGGACGGATCCGACGTTCGAGAGCCTCAACAACCGGGCGGCGTTGCTGGTGGCAGCCTGAATCGAACCGACGGGCGAGAGGCCCCACTCCACCATCCGGATCATCTCCAGCGGCGCGCTGCCGTGCGGGTTGTGCGGGGTCCCGGCATCCGTCCCACAGGCGTGGCTGACCCCGGCGTCCATCGCGGTTCGGAAGGCAACCTCCGCCATCCCGATGATCTGCTTGCCCTTTTCCACCGCATACGCCGGGACGTCCTCGGGATGGTCCACGATCCCGCGGAGCGCATTGATCGTCGGGACGTGGAACGTCCCGCGCTCCCTCATCTGTTGCGCGATGTCTCGATCGATCTGCGACCCGTGCTCGATCGAATCGATTCCAGCGCCCACGCAGTTTTGAATTCCCGTCCGCCCGATGGCGTGCGCCGCGATGGGAACACCCCACTTATGGGCTTCGTCCACCGCCGCGTCGATCTCCTCCGGCGTGAACGAGCTGAAATCGACCGGGATGGCAGGCGTGAGGACGCCCCCGGTCGCCACGATCTTGATGGAACGCGCTCCCGACCGCATCTGCTCGCGGACAGCACGCCGGACGCCCTCAGCGCCGTCGACCTGGCGGGCGAAGGTGTTCCATCCGTGTCCGCCCGAGATCGTGAGCGCCTGCCCCGACGCCACCACGCGGGGACCCTGCACCCGACCTTCGTCGATGGCCTTGGCAACGTCGCAGGCCACGCTCCCAAGACCGCCGAGATCGCGTACCGCCGTAACGCCGGCGCGAAGGTGCCGCTCGGCGTTTCCGATGCACTTCACCGCGGCGTATGCCTCGGTGATGTTCGCTTCCGCCACGAAATTGGGCTGGCCATCGAAGCAGAGATGGACATGGCAATCGATGAGGCCCGGCGTGAGCGTTGCTCCTGCGGTGTCCATCTCGTCCGCGGCGCGCGCTTCGCGAGGCGCCCGGTCATGGGAGCCGACCCAAGAGATGGCCGGTCCATCGACGAGAACTCCCGCGCCGGTCTGCACCTCCTCGCCGTCGAAGAGCTTGACGTTCGGGAAGTACGCCGGGCTCAAGCCCCTCCGATCCCGGCGACGTGACGAAGGGGCGAGCGCTCTGGTGAGTAGGCGCTCGACCGCTCGGCAAAGAGCTCCGGTGCGCGTTCGGCCAGCTCGGCCGGCGTCCACCGTTCGTCTTTCTCGATCTGAGCGACGGGCGCCCACCCCTGATAGAGCTGAACCAGTCCGCCCTGCACGTAGAAGACCTGTCCGGTGATGTGCGCGGCCGAATCGCTCGCCAGGAAGGCGACCATCGGCGCGACGTTCTCAGGAGCCAGGGCGTCGAACTCGCCTTCGGGCACCTTCATCTCGCCGAAGGTCTTCTCGGTCATGCGGGTCCGCGCGCCCGGAGCGATGGCATTCACCGTCACGCCGTACCGCTGCATCTCCATCGCGACGATGTAGCTGAAGGCAGCGATGCCCGCCTTGGCGGCGCCGTAGTTCGCCTGTCCGGCGTTGCCCAGGATTCCCGATGTCGAGGACGTGTTGATGATCCGCCCCGACACCTCCTCGCCGGCCTTAGCTCGGTCACGCCAGTGACCGCACGCTTCTTTCGTCATCAGGAAGTGACCGCGAAGGTGCACTTTGATGACGGCGTCCCATTCCTCGACCGACATGTTGAAGATCATTCGGTCGCGGAGGATGCCGGCGTTGTTGACGACCACGTCCAGCCGGCCCCACGTGTCGAGCGCCAGCGCGATCGCCGACCGGGCGCCGTCCGGCTCTGAGATGTCCTCGAAGTGCGCGACCGCCTCTCCACCCGCGGCACGGATCTCCTCGACCACTTGCGACGCGGCGCGAGGGTCGGCGCCGGTTCCGTCCCACTCGCCGCCGAGGTCGTTGACCACGACGCGCGCTCCCTCCTGCGAGAAGAGCAGCGCCTCGCCTCGGCCGATTCCTCTCCCGGCGCCCGTGATGACGGCCACCTTCCCATCGAGCATTGGCATGCGACGGTCCTCCAGGGCTCCGGTTACAGGGCGGCTTCGGCCAGCGCGTGGAGCGCCTCGTGCTGAAACGCGCCGGCGATGAGGGTATCGACTCCGGCCTCTTGCCACAGCTGCAGCTGCTCGGCGATGCGCTCCTTCGGACCCACCAAAGCAACGTCATCGACCAGCGCGTCGGGGACCGCCGCCGCGGCCTCGCCCTTTCGACCCTCCAGATAGAGGTCCTGAATCGTGGCCGCCTCGGCCTCGTAGCCGTACCGACCGACCAGCGAGTTGTAGAAGTTCTTTCCTTTCGCGCCCATACCGCCGACGTAGAGGGCGAGCATCGGCTTGACGAGGTCTCGGCACGCCTGAATGTCGTCGCCCACCAGGACCGGGGCGAAGGGCGCCACGTCGAACTGGCTTCGGTCCTTCCCGGCGCGTCCCAGGCCCTCCTCGAGCGCCTCGGAGAAGACGGACGCATGGGCCGGCGCGTAAAACGTGGGCAGCCAGCCGTCGGCGATCTCGGCGGTGAGCGCGATGTTCTTCGGGCCGATGGCGGCGAGGTAGATCGGCAGGTCCGAGCGCAGGGGGTGCACGATCGTCTTGAGCGGCTTCCCGAGCCCGGTGCCTCCCTGGAGCGGGACGTCGTAGTGCGATCCGTGGAACTCGAGGGGCTTCTCTCGCCGAAGAATCGTCCGAACGATCTCCACGTATTCGCGCGTTCGCTGGAGTGGTCCCTCGAATGGCACGCCGTGCCACCCCTCGCTCACCTGGGGCCCGCTGACTCCGAGTCCCAGCCGGAAGCGCCCGCCGGTCAGATGATCGAGCGTGATGGCCGTCATCGCCGTGGCCGCGGGACTCCTGGCCGGCATCTGCATGACGGCGCTGCCAACGCCGATGCGCTCGGTTCGAGCCGCCGCCCACGTGATGAGCGTCACGGCGTCGGAGCCATATGCCTCGGCGCTCCACACCGAATCGAAGCCCAGCCGCTCTGCCTCCAGGACGAACGGCATGAAGTCCGTCGGCTGCGCACCCCAGTATCCGAGCTGAAATCCGAGTTTGATGGCCTTCGCCTCCCCGGCGCAGCCTACTCTCGTCGCGTCATGCCGAGCATTCCCAAACTTTTCCTTCGCGCCCTCGCCAGGCGATGCCCGCAATGCGGCCAGCGGAAGCTGTTCCGCGGCTGGCTGACGCTGCCGGAGCAATGCCCCGCGTGCGGGCTTCGCTTCGAACGAGAGGAAGGCGCGTTCCTCGGCTCGCTGGCGCTCAACTACGGCGTGACCGGCGTGCTCTTCATCACCATGCTCGTGGTCTGGATCGCGCTGACCCTTCCCGATGTCCCGGTGGTTCCCCTCACCGCCGCGAGCATCGCGCTCGCCGTGGCGTTCCCGCTCTTCTTCTATCCGTTCGCCAAGCTCCTGTGGACCGCGACCGACCTGGTCCTTCACGGACCCGATCGGTAGGCCCAGTCCTGTAGGCTTCCGCGGGTTCGCTTCACTGAACCGGAGGTCTGCGGGTGCTAGACGTTGTGAACCACGCGGTGGAGGCCGCGGCTCGGGCTGGAGCCGATTACGCAGACGCCCGGTTCGTTCAGGTCGAGGCCGAGTCGCTCACGGTCAGAAACCAGGAGATGGAGGGCATCGACCGCTCCCTGTCCCAGGGTGTCGGGATCCGAGTCCTGGTGAACGGGTTCTGGGGATTCGCCGCCACCGCCCGCACCGATGAGTCCGAGATCGAACGAACCGCCCGGCTCGCCACCGAGATCGCCCGGGCGGCCTCCCGGCTGGCCATGGAGCCCGTTCGGCTCGCGCCGGTCGAGCCGGTGACCGACCAGTGGGCGACCGCGGTGCAGGAAGACCCGTTCACCGTTCCGCTCGACGAGAAGGTGGCGCTCCTCATGGAGGCCACGCGCCGGATGCAGGGCGTGAAGGGCTTGACGTTCGCTGAATCCAGCCTCGACTTCTACCGGCGCCGGACCGCGTTCGTATCCAGCGAAGGTGCATCGATCGAACAGACGGTGGTGAACTCCGGCGGAGGCATCGAGGGAATCGCCGTTCAGAACGGAGAGGTGCAGCGCCGGTCGTACCCGAACTCGTTTCGTGGCCACCTCCGAGCCGCCGGCTACGAGCACATCCGATCGATTCCGCTGGTGGACGAGGCCGAGCGCGTGGCGCAGGAAGCCGTCGACCTGCTGTCCGCGAAGGAATGCCCCAGCGAGCTCACGACGCTCGTTTTGGATAGCTCGCAAGTGGTCCTTCAGGTGCACGAATCCGTCGGTCATCCCCTCGAGCTCGACAGGGTGCTCGGCATGGAGGAGGCCTACGCGGGCACGTCGTTCGTTCGCCCGGAGGACCAAGGGAAGCTTCGCTACGGAAGCGACAAGGTCACCATCACGGCCGACGCGACGCTTGCGGGCGGCCTGGGGAGCTACGGCTACGACGACGAAGGGGTTCCGGCGCAGGAGATCGTTCTGATCGAAAACGGCGTGTTCCAGAACTTCATCGCGAGCAGGGAGACCGCCGCGGTGGTGCCGTCTCCGCTGGCGGGCGCGATGCGGGCAGACGGATGGCAGAACCTGCCGCTGATTCGAATGACCAACATCAATCTCCTCCCCGGCGAAGGAACGCTCTCAGAGATCATCGGCGACACCCCTGACGGCATCTACATGGACACCAACCAGTCCTGGTCCATCGACGACAAGCGGGTCAACTTCCAATTCGGCTGCGAGGTCGCCTGGCGAATCAAGGACGGCAAGCTCACCGAGATGTACAAGAACCCGAATTACACGGGGATCACCACGGAGTTCTGGGGATCGTGTGACGCCGTGGGCGGACGCGAAGACTGGGTCGTGTGGGGAACGCCGAACTGCGGCAAGGGGCAACCCGGACAGGTCGCGCGGGTCGGGCACGGAACGTCGCCGGCGCGGTTTCGAAACGTCCAGGTCGGGGTGCGGTAGTGCCCGGACTCATCGGACCCGACGACGTCCGGGGAGTTTCGGAGGCCGCGCTGGAGTTTTCCGGGCCCGACGGCGTCGAGGTGCTGTTCATGCACGAATGGGGCGGCCTCACGCGTTTCGCCAACTCTTCGATCCACCAAAGCACCTGGAGCGAAGACACCGGGATCAGCGTTCGGGTCATCAGCGAAGGCCGCGTCGGGGTCGCCTCGTCAAACGAGTTCTCGAAGGAAGGGGCGCGCAAGGCCGCTGCAAGCGCGTACGAGATGGCCCAGATCGCCGTCGCCGACCCGCTGTTCCCCGGGCTGGCGCCGAAGGCGGACGTGCCCGAGAAGCGGGGATCGTTCGATGAGGAGACCGCCTTCACGACCCCTGAGGTTCGGGCGGAAGGGGTCGCCACGTTGGTGGCGCAGCTCGGCGACGGCTTTCACGCTGCCGGAGCGTTCAGCACCACGGCCGTCGAGGTCGCCCTGGCCAATACGGAAGGACAGTTCTGTTACGCCCCCTACACCCACGCCTCGCTCAGCACGGTCGTTTCTGGCGGCGGAGGTGCCGGGGCGGCCGATGTCGCTGCGGGCCGCGTCTCCGAGGTGGAGCCGGCGGACGTGGGGCGGCGGGCGTTCTCGAAGGCGCGAGACAGCCGCGAAGCCCGAGACCTGGATCCCGGCCGTCACGACGTGATCCTCGAGCCGCTCGCCGTGGTGACGCTGGTCTCCTTCCTGGCGTACATGGGATTCGGTGGCCGCGGGATCGCTGAGGGCCGCTCGCCCTTCAGCGGCAAGGAAGACCAGAAGGTTGCCGGCGACAACATCACCATCTTCGACGACGCGATGTCGCCCCTGACGCTGGGGATTCCCTTCGACTTCGAGGGGACGCCGAAGCGGCGCGTCGACCTCATCCAGAACGGCGTGTTTCGGGGCGGCGTTCACGACCGGCGCAGCGCCAAGATGACGGGGACCGAGTCCACGGGACATGCTCTCCCCCCGCCCAACCCGGAGGGTGCTTACCCGCTCAACCTGTTCCTGCAGACCGGTGACGCTTCCATGGAGGAGATGATCGCCGCGACCAAGCGCGGGTTGCTCGTCTCGAAGTTCCACTACTCGAATGTGGTGCACCCCATCGAGACCACGATCACCGGGATGACGCGCGACGGAACGTGGCTGATCGAGAACGGCGAGATCGCCTATCCGGTCAAGAACTTTCGATTCACGCAGTCGATCATCGAGGCGCTCTCGAACGTGGAGATGATCGGCCACGATTCGGAGATCGCGAGCGAATTCTTCTTCGGGGCATCCCGAGTCCCGGCGCTGAAGATCTCGGGATTCAACTTCAGCGGCAAGAGCGATCACTGACCCAGTCGCTTAGCGGCGGTCAGAACGACCGCGCGTAGAGTCGCTCCCCGTGGTCCTGGCCCTCTTCCTACTCATCGCCGGCGCGGCGATCCTCACGGTCGGCGCGGAGGCCGCCATCCGAGGCGCCGGGAAATTCGCCACGGCGCGCGGGATCTCTCCCTTCACTCTCGGAGCGCTGCTGTTCGGGATCG
Source organism: Actinomycetota bacterium (assembly GCA_036389535.1). GTDB lineage: Bacteria > Actinomycetota > UBA4738 > UBA4738 > UBA4738 > JALYGK01. The sequence continues at coordinate 291 of DASVPT010000056.1, read as the reverse complement.
ACATTGAGTCGCTCGGAGCCGCCCTCATCGCGTCGGGGAGAAACCAGCCCGCCATCGCCGCGGGCGAGGCGTTCGGAACGATCGTGTTCTTGTTCGGGGTGGGCTGTGGCATAGCGCTCTTGGTTGCCCGCGGGCCCGTCCAGTCGCCGAGCCAGCCGATGGTGCTGTGGCCGGCGGCCGGGCTGGTGCTCTGCGCGCTGGCGCTGTGGGACGAGAGGGTCACTCGATACGACGGGTTCGTCCTCGTGCTCGCTTACATCCTCTACATCGGGGCTGTTCTTCGCGAAGGGC
>DASVPT010000055.1:0-7817 GCA_036389535.1 Actinomycetota bacterium | reverse complement strand
TTCCGCTGCGCGAGAAGTGGATGGAGACCGTTCTTCGGAGGCTCTTCGCCGTTCCGGGGCGGCTCAGCCCCGAGGCCTACAACGCGGCGGCGAACGAGTTCATCCGGGTCTATCGCGACCCGGTCGCCCGGATGGCGTTCTTCTCCTCGCTGCGACACATCTTGACCGAGCCGCCCGAGCCGTTCTTCGGATCACTTCGACGAATCAAGCATCCAACGCTGATCCTCATCGGATCGAACGATCGGATCGTGCCGCCGCGCCTCGGCGTTCGACTGGCGGAGCACCTTCCATCCAGCCGGTTGGTCATCCTGCCGAACGTGGGACACGTTCCGCAGTTCGAGGCGACGAAAGAGACGCTCCACGAGCTCTCTTCGTTCTTCGCCGACGCCCCACTCGGGAAGCCCTCTCTCTAGAGAGATACCGGCCGGCGGTCGCGGCCGCCGTACGATCAGCCCGAGCATGATCAGGGCCGCAAGCGAGCGCTCCGCGCGACGGCCTTCCCCTTCTCCTCCCATCCCTTTTTCGACCCTGCTCGCCGTCCTGGTGATGTTTCTGATCCTGGCCCTGGCGTTGCGGTGGCCCAGGGGCGCGGCGGCCACCACCTCCTCCCAGCCGTCGGGTCGGAATCCGCACACCAGGTTGGCCGGGAACGACGTCCGACCATCCGCCTGTTCCTACGCGGACACCCGCACTCGCCGCGCGGCCTATCCGGACTGGCAGCGCACGTTGGTCGACACGGAGTTCGCCGTTCCCGCGACGTACCGGCCCCCCGACGTTGCATCCATTCGCGACGCCGGGTTCACGGAGCCCTTCCTGGTCAGGGCGCTCGTCCTGCGCGACCTGGCGGCGCTTCGCCGCGCCGCTTCTGCGGCCGGCCACCCACTGGGCGTGGTGGCGGCGTATCGGAGCTACGAGCAGCAGGCAGACCTCTTCGCCCGGCGCGAGACCGCGCTGGGGCATGAAAAAGCCCTGGAGGTGGCGGCGCGCCCGGGGCACTCCGAGCACCAGCTCGGCACCACCGTAGATTTCACCAGCGCCGGTCAGACGGATGTGACGAAGTCATGGGGCGCAACGCCGGACGGAAGGTGGCTCCACTCGAACGCGTATCGATTCGGCTTCATCGAGAGCTACCCGGAAGGCCGGTCCTCGGTGACCTGTTACGGATACGAGCCCTGGCACTTCCGGTACTTCGGCAAGGAGATTGCGAGCCGGATCCATTCATCCGGCTTGACGGTCCGCGAATACCTCTGGCGATTGGACGCGGGCCGGTCCAAAAACTGACGGCCAAAACGGCGGCCAAATGCTCGGTTCTCCGCGATTCCTACCGTACGATGCGGCCAATTCCATGGACGGCTCCTCGGTGCCCGATTGACGACCCAACTCGAGGCGCCTCAGAGGCATCGGACCTACCGACCATCCCCACCTCAACGGCGACCTCCGCCCGCCGATGGTTTCGGCCGGCTCCTCGCCGCGTTGCTGGTGATCACCGGCGTCGTGTTGGTGTGGCGATCGGGAATCATTGGATCGGCTCTTCGCGGCGATCCAGGGTCGGCTTCGTCGCCGAAGCACCCCACACCGACAAAGCAGATCGCGGCGCCCCCCCGCCGAGCTGCGCCGGTGAAGCAGCCGGCTCATCCGTGGCGGCCGCAGGGACCGATCAACCGCGACTTCCCCGGGCTGACGACCTTTCGAGGGAACGCCACGAGGTCGTACTACGGAGAGGGTCCGCTTCCGAGGAATCCCGAAATCCTGTGGCGCTATCCGCGAAGTGGCGCCATGTGCCTGCGTTCGGAGAGCCTTGGCAAGTGGAAGGTGTGGTGCGGGACGGGATGGACGGGCCAGCCGAACGTCCTCCCCGGAGACGACGGAACGATCGAGATTCGCTTCGGCGCGTACGACGGCCGCTACCACTTCCTGAACGGCAAGACCGGCGTGCCGATGCGTCCGGATCTCAGAACGGGTGACCTGGCAAAAGGGTCAGCGACCAGCGATCCCGACGGCTTCCCGCTCTACTACGCGGGATCGCGCGACGACCGGCTTCGCATCGTCGCTCTGGACCGGCCGAACCCGACGGTCTTGTGGTCGGTCAACGCGAACAACAGCGTCCCCCGAAAGGTGTGGAACAACGACTGGGACGCCGCGCCCCTCGTCATCGGCGACTATCTGCTCGAGGGCGGCGAAAACTCGTGGTTCTACGTGATTCGCCTCAACCGTCACTACGACCAGAGGGGGTCGGTCCAGGTCAACCCGCGGATCGTCCTGCGCGTGCCCGGGTTCGATTCGCAGCTCCTCCGCGACCTCAAGGACCGCGACGTCTCGATCGAAAGCTCCGTTGCGTTCCGGGACGGCATCGCGTACTTCGCCAACTCGGGGGGACTGGTCCAGGGATGGGACATCAGGGACATCCTGGCCGGAGGGACCAGATATCAACGGGTCTTCCGATTCTGGGTGGGCGACGACGTCGACGCGTCCATAGTGATGGACCGAGCCGGATACCTCTACGTGGCGAGGCACGCCGAACGGAACCTCAAGCGGGTCAACCGGCTGGCCGGGTCCATCGGGACGCTCACCAAGCTGGATCCGCGGAGGCCGCGGAATCCCGTGGTGTGGACGGTCCAGATCGGGTCGAACGAGCCTGGCGGGGGGATCCTTTCCACGCCCGCGCTCTACAACGGCGTGGTCTACGTCAACGAGATGCAGGGAACGCTGATCGCCGTCGATCAGGAGACCGGCAAGATCTTCTATCGGGTGCCACTCTCCAGTGCGGCTTGGGGCTCACCGGTTCCGGTCAACAATCATCTGCTGGTCGGAGACTGCGCGGGCGTCCTGCGCAACTTCGACATTTCTCATCCACGAACCCCTCCGCAGGAGGTCTGGAAGCTGCAGCTTCCCGGGTGCATCGAGTCCACGCCCGCGGTGTGGAAGGGAATGATCTGGGTCGGGACGCGCGGCGGCGCGATGCTCGGGATCGGGGACGCGCCAAGGCGGGGTTAGCCCCCGCGGGAGTGGGGCCGCTCACGGTGGCCTGTCGGCGTCATACCGCATACTGAGGCGATGGAACCGCTCGCTCCAGGCTCCACCGCCCCGCCCACCCCTTCATTCGACATCACCGCGGGACCGAAGGTCCTCTTCTTCTACAAGGTCACCTGTCCGGTGTGTCAGATGGCCGCCCCGAAGGTCCAGGCGTTCGAGGAGGTCTATCCGGGCTCGATCCTCGGGGTGGGGCAGGATCCGAAGGAAAAGCTTTTGGAGTTCTCGCGAACGTCAGGAATGACCTTTCGCTCCGTCCCCGACCTGGACCCGTACGACGCCTCCAATCGGTGGGGGATCCGGATCGTTCCAACCACGTTCCTGGTGGATGGCGAGACCGTCGTCGACACCGTCGAGTCGTGGGATCGCGACGGCTTGAACCGCGTATCGAAGACGGTCGCGGAGATGACCGGAACGGCGTACCGCCCGATCTCGGACCCGGCCGACGGCCTTCCGGAGCTCCGCCCCGGTTGAAGCTCCAGAAACGCGCGCTAGTTCAGCGCGCCACGCGACGGTTCGGAACCGAATCGGAGGACGATTACACTTTCGCGCCAATGCCTGTGGTGAAGCTCTCTTCGCCCCTTCGGGAGCTGGCGAACGGCTCCAGCGAGGTTCAGGTCGAAGGCTCCACGGTGGGCGAGGTCATCTCCCGCCTGGAGCGCGACTTTCCCCGTCTCGCCGGGTGGGTTTTGGACGAACGCCGCCAGATCCGCCATCACGTGGTGGTGTTCCTCAACGGCGAGCGGGCGAAGGAGGACGTGGGCGTTTCCTCAGGAGATCACCTCCACGTCCTTCCGTCCATCTCGGGCGGCGCGGTCGAGACGGAGCTGCGGCCCGCCCCGGATGCTCTCATCACCGACGAAGACATCGAAGAAGCGGAGCTCCTGATCGGAACGCGGAAGGGATTGTTCGTCCTTCGCGGACCCCGCGGCGGACCGATGATCGAGGTGGAACGAAAGTTCAGTGGCCAGGTCGTCGAGTACGCCGTCAAAGATCCCCGGAGCGAGACGTATTTCGCTTCCGTGACCCACGGGCAGTTCGGGCCGCGCATCTACTTCTCCGCCGATCCGCTGGGCGAATGGCAGCAGGCCGAGGGCCCGGCCTTCCCGGAGGACGCGGACTCGGCCGTCGAGCGGGTATGGGTCATCGAGCCGGGTGTGGAGGAAGGCGTCCTGTGGGCGGGTGTGGCTCCAGCCGCGCTCTTCAAGAGCGAGGATGGCGGGCGGACGTGGACGCTCAACCGCGGGCTGTGGGACAACCCGAGCCGAAAGGAGTGGCAGCCCGGCGCGGGAGGGTTGTGTCTCCACTCCATCTGCACCTGGCCCGGTGATCCGTCACGGCTCGCCATCGGAATCTCCGCCGCCGGCGTGTGGCTGACCGACGACGGGGGCGAAACGTGGCGGCGCGGCGTGAAGGGGCTAATCCCTCGGTACGTCCCCGAGGACGCGCGCGAGAACGCCATGGACCTGTGCGTTCACAAGATTCGGCGCGAGCCCCTGGAGCCGACGACGCTCTACCTTCAATTCCACGGAGGGGTGTATCGCTCGGACGACGCGGGGGAGACGTGGCAGGACATCGGCTCCGAGGGCGGGCTTCCCGCAGACTTCGGATTCCCGATGGTCATCGACCCGGCCGACCCCGACCGAGCGTTCGTCATTCCGCTGCGCGGCGATTTCGATCGCGTGACCCCAGATGGACGGGTTCGGGTCTTCGAGACTCGGGACCGCGGGGCGACGTGGATGCCGCTGACCGAAGGACTGCCTCAGGACAACGCGTATCTCACGGTTCTCCGCCAGGCGTTCACCGGCGACGGGAAGACGCCGCTCGGGCTTTACTTCGGCGCCGAGTCGGGAGAGGTGTTCGGTTCCGTCGATGGCGGCGCCACGTGGTTCACGGTGATCGACCACCTGCCGCCGGTCGTTTCGGTCACCTGCTCGACCTAGCGGACAGACGCGGCCGCTGGGGTCCGCCGGTCTCAGAGCCCGAACGGAATCCCGCGCGTTAGCTCTGAGGTCCGCCACACGGTGAGAGCGACGCCGGCCACGACCAGCGCCAGGAACACGCCGATCGCGACCGCCCGAGAGATGCGCTTGTAGCTCAGCCCCTCCGCGGCGAAGCCGGTGATCACTCCAGTGACTAACCCCCCGATGTGAGCGAGGTTGTCGATTCCGGCAATGGAAAAGCCGAGGACCAGGTTCAGCCCGACGATCAGCGCCGCCGTCCGGAGGTTCGCCGAACCCATGGCCGTCCCTCGACGCCGGTAGTTGTAGGCGACCCACGCGCCCAACAGGCCGAAGATGGCGCCGGACGCGCCGACGGCGATGGCGTTCGGACTGCCGAACGCGTAGGTGGCGACGCTGGCCAGGAAGCCGGAGACGAAGTAAATGCCCAGGAAGGCCGGTGTTCCGAAGGTGTCCTCGATGAGGAATCCGAAGAGGTACAGGCCGTACATGTTGAGCACGAGATGCAGCAGGCCGGCATGCAGGAACATCGCTGTGAAGAGTCGCCAGTACTGGTGGCCCTGAGCAATCGCAATGGGTTGGAGCGCGCCGAGGTCGAAGAGGGTCCTGATCCCCGGGCCCTGAAATGCGTTCGCCCCGATGGCGGCTTCCACCACGAACATCGCGATGTTCGCGACGAGCAGCGCTCGGGCCGCCGTGACCGTCCCGCCTCGGCGAACGACGATTGACGCCCTGCGACCGCCGCTCCTGGCCTGACCGGCGCAGTTGGGACACTGGTAGCCGATCGGTGCCTCGACCATGCAATCGGTGCAGATCGGTCTGCCGCATCGGGTGCAGTGGACGCCGGTCCGAACATTTGGATGCCGGTAGCAGGTCTCGAGCGTCAGACCCGAGGTGCGGTCGGACTCTCCCGGGCGCGGATCGCCGGTGATCTCGTTTGGTTCATCCACCGATGTCGATGGTACAGATCGCTAGGTAACGATCCCGACCCAGGAGCTCACGCGGCCGATGTCGATGGCGACCACCCGTCCGTCGGGCGGGTAGTCGGCGTATTGGACATATTTCTCAGTCAACAGGCGCAAGGCTTTGTCCCGTTCCGCGCCGGACTCCAACAGGCGTGCCGGGCCTGCGACGCGAACCCACCACAGGTCCGTCCAATCTTCCGAATAGCGGTCGACCAGGACCTCGACGTTCGGATTGGCCCGTATGTTCTCGAGCCTCTTGAGGTCCTTCGTTCGTTTCGGCTTGTTGTCCACCGACGAGTACAGCGTCTCGCCCTCGAGCGCGAAAACGATCGGGACCACGTGGGGCCGGCCCTGGGCATCGCACGTGGCCATTCGTGCCACCCGCTCCGAGGCCAGCCTGGCGAGTCCCTCCTCGCGATTCATCGTCGAATCTCGGTCTGGACGGCCGAGCGCCGGGGTTTTGGCGACGGGATCTCGACCCCTTCCAGACGCAGCAGCGTGATCTTTCGGTCGAGCCCGCCGGTGTAGCCGCCAAGCCCACCCCCGCTGTGCACCACGCGGTGACAGGGGACCACGATGGGAATGGGGTTCCCGGCGAGAGCATTGCCGGCCGCCCGGCTCGCCCGCGGACTTCCGGCCCGCGTGGCGACCTCGCGGTAGGTCGCAACCGCTCCGAACGGGATGCCGGCGGTTCGCTCGAGCACCCGACGGCTGAAGCCGCGGACCAGCCTCAGGTCGACACCCACCGTGAACTTCTGTCGTTTCCCGTCGAAGTACTCATCCAGTTCCCGGCGGAGGGATTCGGTGATCCGTGGCGACTCGATGATTCTCGGCGACATATCCACCGCAAGATCTTCGACCTGCTCCTCCGCGCTGCCGTTCGGATATTCGACTCGAACCACGCCCCGGTGGCTGACGGCCACGAGGAGCTTGCCGAAGGGCGAGTCGACGAAGCTGTACGCGGCGTCGAGGAGGTTCGTGTCCCAGGCCGACTCGGTGAGGGCCTGAGCGGCGCGCCGATACCGCGGCTCGACGTCGATATCGAACTCTTCATTTCGTTGCTTCACCATCAGAGATTCACCCTTTCTGCGAGGTCGGGCCGCCGAAGCTTCTTCAGCGCTTGGTAGACGTGGGCCCGCGCCGTTTCTTCCGAACAGTTCAGGGCGGCGGCGAGCTCCGAGTACGGACGGTCGAGGAGGATTCTTTGGACCAGGGCGATGCGCTGCCGATCGGGAAGCTCGCGGACCGCCTCCCACAGCGGGTCGTGAAGCTCCGTGATGTCTCCCTGGCCGTCGGTCGAGGGCCCGTCGAAGTCGGTCACGTCCGCCACCGGCGTGGCTCGGCGGCGCTTCGATCTTGCCGAATCGATGACCTTCCGAGACGCAATCGTCAGGATCCACCCGCGAAGGTTCGTCGCGTCGTGGAGCTTTGGGTATGCCCGTAGTGCTGCGAGGAAGGTCTCCTGAAAGCAATCGTCGGCATCACCCGGACCGGCCGAGGCGACCAGGAAGCGGTAGACCGGCGGTCCGTGCTCCTCGAGGAACGACTGAAACGGCGGGATCCCGGTTCTGGCCACTAGGGAAGAGAACGATGGCGCGCCGCTCGGCGTGAAAGCCCCAATGAATCAGACCGGCGGCCAGGGATAGGAGCGGCGGGAGCTCGGGAGTGGAAAACGACCAACGCGCGCCAGTCGGTCGGCGCGTTTCGCAGTCGCATCGATCTCGTCTTTCGACAGCAGCTCCTTCAATGACCGACGAAGGTCGCCGGAGTTGAGGACCTTGGCCAGGCGCCGAAGGTCTTCGCATAGCTTCGGAGGCAACGGATCGCCGGCGAAGTCCCAGACCACCGTTCGCAGTTTCGG
>DASVPT010000054.1:0-1872 GCA_036389535.1 Actinomycetota bacterium | reverse complement strand
GACGAATACACCCAGTGGAAGACGGTGAGGAGCGCGATCTGATGGAGCAGCCACAGAACGATCTGTTGGCCGATCGGGCCACGCAAGGCCCGCACGACAACGTGCGCGTCGAGGCCGACGAGGACCTCGCCAAGCTCGACATGGCCCATATCCTCCATCCCCACGCCACCGTCGGTGTGCCGGTCTCGCCGCTGATCCTCGCGCGCGGCGAGGGAGCGCTGATCTGGGACATCGATGGGAAGCAGTACATCGACGGCACATGCGGCCTCTGGCAGTGCGCGGTGGGACACGGCCGCAAGGAGCTGGCTCGGGCGGCGGCGGAACAGCTCGAACGGCTCGAGTTCTATCCATCGTTCTGGGACCTGTCGAACGAGCCGGCCATCCGGCTGGCGGCTCGACTCGCTTCCCTGTCCCCGGACGGCCTGGAAACGGTCTTCTACACGAACGGGGGATCGGAGGGAGCCGAGACCGCGATCAAGCTCGCCCGACTGGCGTGGCACTCGCAGGGAAAGCCCGAGCGAAACGTGATCCTTTCGCGAAAGAGTGCGTACCACGGAGTGGCGTCGGCTTCGTTGGCCGCAACGGGGATCGCTCAGTTGAAGGAAGGATTCGACCCTCTTCCCCCCGGATTCGTGCACCTCACCACCCCCAGCGCTCTCGCCGTGGGTCCGAACGCGACGGACGTCCTGCTCGATGAGTTGAACCGGACCATCGAAGAGATCGGGGTGGAGAACATCGCCGCGTTCATCGGCGAGCCCGTGATGGGCGTGGGCGGGATGATCCCTCCCCCGGAGGGCTACTGGGATGCGGTCCAGGAAGTTCTTCGCCGGCACGGGATCCTGCTCATCGTAGATGAGGTCGTCACCGCATACGGGCGGATCGGCCACTGGTTCGGCTCCGAGCGGTATGGCCTTCGGCCGGACATCATCGTGACCGCGAAAGCGCTCACCAGCGGTTACATCCCGATGGGCGCGGTGCTGATTCGCGACCGTGTGCTGGACATGCTCGCCGATAAGCCGTTCAGGCACGGATTCACGTACAACGGTCACCCCGTCGGCGCCGCCGTCGCGCTGGCGAATCTCGACATCATCGAACGCGAGGGATTGCTGAAGCGGGCGGTTGATCTCGGCGCGTACATGCTCGAGCGGCTCGAACCGCTCGGCGCGTTATCGGCCGTGGCGGAGGTCCGCGGTGTCGGGCTAATGCTTGGCGTGGAGCTGGCGGACGGATACGACGCCGCGCCGGTGGCCACCGGATGCCGCGAACGCGGCGTCATCGTCCGCGCCACGGGCCAGAAGATCGTGATGTCACCGCCGCTCGTCATCGAGCGGGAGCAGATCGACGGCATCGTGGAGGCGCTGTCGGCAGAGCTCGAGAAGCTATGAGCTTGCGGCGACGCTTGCTCGACGAAAGGAGACCCTGAGATGCGCGCTGTGCGATGGGAGGACATTCCCGACGAGTTCGTCCGGGAAGGAGTTCGGCGCCGAGGGTTCGGGACTCAGGAATGTCTGCTGGTGATGAACGAATGCACACCGGGCATGGATCTCAGGCCACACGTCCACGACTTCGATCAGATCGCGATGATCCTTTCCGGGCGGGCTAATTACTTCGTGGATGGCGAGCCGAACGAGATGGGGCCCGGGTCGATCCTCCTCGTGCCCGCGGGGAAGGAGCACTACATCGAGCCGGTCGGCGACGAGGTAGTCAAGAACATCGACGTCTTCGTGCCGCTTCGCAAGGACTTGGCGCATCTTCTCGACTGGATGAAGGAAGAGCAAGGCTGACACCGGTCTGAGGGTGCGGGAACTACTGACCGATCGACTCCGACACCTCACGCACCGCCGTGATCACTGTATGGCCCGCGTAGAAAAG
>DASVPT010000053.1:0-1536 GCA_036389535.1 Actinomycetota bacterium | reverse complement strand
CGGAGGTTAGTTCTGGCCACTGAGGACTGACTGCCCCCAGCGAACTAGTCGCGTCATTCTAGCCGATCGGACCTGCTCGCCCTGTGATTTCGCAGCCGCCCTCTGCGCTTGGTGATCTGGCGCTCGAGGCGCTCGACGACCTCGTCCAGCGCCGTGTCGACGTCCCTGCCGGCGCCGTGAGCACGAAATACGTCCTTGGCGGAATCGCACGTCACCTCTACCCGGTGGCTGTCGTCGATCCTCGGGTTTCGTTCGCCGATGATCTCGACCTCCACCCGGCGGAGACGCGGGTCGAGGCGCTCGATCTTTGAGAGCTTGTGCTCGGCCACCGCGCGAATCTGATCGGTGATCCGGAGGCCGCGGCCTTTCACGATCAGGTCCAAGGCCCGCCTCGATCGACTTCGCTGGAATCGGTCGTCGATGGGGCCGGGAGGGCGATCAAAGGAGTTCCAGCCCGGCTGACCTGGTCTTTGGCCCCACACTCGCCTGCTGAGAGGTTCGCCACCCGGGGGCAGCTTAGCGTCTTCTCCCTGGCGACTCGACGCCGCCAGAGGCAGGGCTTACATCTAAGTCGCACCATGCTCGACGACCAAAGGTCGCCTTACGTGGGTCGTTTCGCCTGCGACTGGCATCGACTACCGAGAGAACGTCTCTCGGGCAACCACAGACCCGGGCTGGAGCCCAGCCCGAGTGTAGCAACGCGTCGGCAGCGGCCCGCCAAGCGACCTCGCGACCGTGATCGCGCCGACTTGGCGCGCTCCAGCCGCCAGGAGCGTCCGAGCGCACTCGCTCGCGGTCGCTCCGGTCGTGAGTACATCATCGACCAAGACGACGCGAGCGGGTGGCGTGGAGATCGCCGAGAATGCTCCCCGAAGGGCTCGTCTTCGATCCGCACCCGACCGCGTCGCCTGGGGCGGCGTTTCGACCGTTCGATCCAGCAGGCGGCGAAGGGGGCTCCCCGTGAACGCGGCGAAATCCCGGGCGAGCATCTCGGCCTGGTCGTACCCGCGCTCCCGTTTGCGTCGCCTCCCCAGCGGAACCCATGTGGTGAGGACGTCGGAAGGGGAGCCGGTGAACGCTCCTGACCACCCGGTCGGAGGGGCGCGAGCGAACGCCTCGAGCATCCATGGCGCGACGGCCTCGGCGAATGAGCGCATCTTGCCGAACTTCAGACGCATCAGGACGTGCCGGACCGGTCCATCGTAGAGGAAGGCAGACCGGGACCAAGCAAGGTTGCCACCGGGACAATCGCGACACGCCGCTACTGCCGCCTCGTACGGCCGGCCGCAACGTCTGCATCCCGGTGGCGCGAGAACCGCCACCGACTTCCAACAGGAGGGGCAAAACGGCCATCCGCCGCGACCGCACGCCACACAGACCTTGGGGTAGATGACGTCAGCGACCGCGCGTAGCACCGAAGGATCGTATGGACCGCCACCGACATGAGTCGGAGACGCTGACTACGACAGCGGAACGGGAATCGCTTGGGAGGCCTCTCCGGAACCGAGCCTGATGAGGGCGCGGAGCGACGTGCAC
>DASVPT010000052.1:0-4791 GCA_036389535.1 Actinomycetota bacterium | reverse complement strand
TAGCCACAGCCTGAGACCACCCTCTCCTCCCTAAAGGTTTGCCCGGCTCTGCCGAAGCTTGACCAAGGAGAGGAGCTACATGAACGAAGGGGAGTCAACGGATCCACTTCGGCTCTGCACGCCCGCTACCGACGATGAGCGACCGCCTTCGTGTCTCGCTCCAGTGACCCAGCCCCCTCGAATAACTGGGTTTCCTCGGCGCCCGTGACAGCCCGGAGATCAGTTACCGCGGCCGTTTCCGCGGACATCGACCGCCCGAATTCCTTCCGGACATTGGAAAGCCAGACCTCCAGCGGTTACGCGCTTGCCGAAAGCATCGTTGCCACCATTCGGGAGCCGCTCATCGTCTTGGACAAGGAATTCCGGGTCAGGACCGCCAACGACGCGTTCTACAAGACGTATGAAGTGGCGCCGGAGAGCACCCAGGGGCAGAGTTTGTTCAAGCTCGGCAATGGCCAGTGGGATATCCCGGCCCTTCACACGCTGCTCGAGACGATTATTCCGGAACGAGGAACCTTCGAGAAGTTCGAGGTCACCCATCCGTTTCCAAAGATTGGAACGAGAACCATGCTGCTCAACGCCCGAGAGATCCTGTCGAGTGACCCCAATGGCGCCCTGATCCTGCTTGCGATCGAGGACGTCACAGAGCGTCGTCACTCGGAGGAACTCCTGGCCGATCACGCTCGTGAGCTCGAGCGCTCGAACTCCGAGCTTGGACAATTCGCGTACGTCGCTTCCCACGATCTTCAAGAGCCGCTGCGGATGGTGGCCAGCTACAGCGATCTCTTGGCCGACCGATATCGGGACCAACTCGACGAACGAGCTCACGGGTTCATCGAATACATCGTCGATGGCGCCCAACGAATGCAGCAGCTCATCGACGACCTCCTCACGTACGCCCGCGCGACGAGAGAAGGCGAAAGCGTCGCGCACGTCAACGCGGAAGAAGCACTCAACCAAGCGTTGCATGGCCTGCAGGGCCTTATCCAGGAAAGCTTGGCCGTTGTTACCCATGACCCTCTGCCCGTCGTCGAGGCGCCACCGTCGCAGCTGCGGCAGCTCTTTCAGAACCTCATTGGGAATGCACTCAAATTCCGGCGCGACGAACCGCCGCGCATCCACGTCTCCGGCGGGCAAGAAGACGACGAATGGCGATTTTCGGTCAAGGACAACGGCCTTGGCCTGGATCCTGCTCACGCAGATCGAATCTTCCTTCTGTTCCAGCGGCTCCATGGTCGGTCTCAGTACGCGGGAAGCGGAATGGGGCTCGCTCTCTGCAAGAAAATCGTGGAAGCCAGTGGAGGAAGGATTTGGGTCGAATCTTCTCCTGGTAAGGGCGCCACGTTCTGGTTCACCCTTCCCGTAGCCAAAGGAGAATGATGATGGACATAAAGGTCGAACCGATCGAGATCTTGCTGGTCGAGGACAATGCCGGTGACGTCGGACTGACCCGGGAGGCCTTGGCCACCGCGAAGGTGGTCAACAACCTCCATGTGGTGGAGGACGGGGAGCAGGCACTCGCATTCTTGCGCGGCGAAGGGCAGTTCACCAATACCCCTCGCCCCGACCTCGTCTTACTGGATCTGAACCTTCCGAGAATGAACGGTCGCGAGGTTCTCGCCGAAATCAAGCAGGACGTCGATCTCCGTCGAATCCCGGTTGTGGTTCTGACCTCCTCGAAAGCAGAACAAGACATCATGCAGAGCTACGACCTGCATGCGAACTGTTACATCAGCAAACCGGTTCGTCTGGATGGGTTCCTCAGCGTCCTGCAACAGATCGAAGGGTTTTGGCTCAGCCTGGTGAAGTTGCCCCGGGCCCAACAGTGACCGAGGCCACCAAGGCCACGGTTCTCGTCGTCGAGGACAATCCCGGCGACGCGGACCTGATTCAGTACCAGCTCGAGCAAGCCAGCCGAACTCCATGGAATGTCGAGTGCGTCGGTCGGCTGTCGGAGGCGCTCGCCTTTCTCAAGGAGCGAGAGGCCAACGTTGCCCTCCTGGATCTGTCGCTACCGGATTCCCATGGGCTCGACACGTTGATTCAGGTCAAAGCATGTGCCGAGCACCTACCCATCGTCGTCCTTACTGGGCGATCGGACGAGGATCTCGGCCTCCAGGCCCTCAAGCACGGCGCACAGGATTACCTCGTCAAAGGGAGCTTTCGAGTGGACGGACCCACGCTGGGCCGGGTGATGGAATATGCCATCGAGCGGAAGGGAACCGAGCGGGCGCTTCGCGGTGCGGAAAAGACCGCGCAAAGTGCGGAGAAAACCGCGCGCAACGCTCAGGAGGAGGCCGAACGCGCCAACCAGGCCAAGTCGGAGTTCCTCTCCGGAATGAGCCATGAGCTACGTACTCCTTTGAATGCCATCCTTGGCTTCGCGCAGCTTCTGGAAATGGACGACCTCTCGACGGATCAGAAGGAGAGCGCTCACCAAATTCTTCGAGCAGGAAGACATCTTTTGGACCTGATCAACGAGATCTTGGATATCGGGCGAATTGAGAGCGGACATCTGAGTCTGTCGTTGGAAGGCGTGGACTCCCGGAGCCTCCTGGAGGATTGCATCGGTCTTCTCCGGCCCTTAGCTGATGACCGAAACATCACGCTGGAGATGGATCAACCTCCGCACTCGGGCCTCGTGCTGGCAGATCAACAACGCCTCAAGCAGGTGCTCCTGAACCTCATGTCGAATGCCGTGAAGTACAACCATGAAGGTGGCTCCGTCAGAATCTCCGTTACAGAAGGTGGAGAGTCGACGCTCCGACTTGCAGTTGTCGACTCGGGCCCCGGTATCGCTTTCGAACACATGGATCTGCTCTTCCTTCCTTTCGAACGCCTTCCCTCGAGTAGAGGCGTGCAGGGAACCGGCCTCGGTCTCACGCTCTCCAAGCAGCTCGTGGAGGCGATGGGGGGAACGATCGGGGTCCAGAGCGAGCCGGGAGCAGGAAGTACATTCTGGGTGGAGCTCCCCATCGCCAAGGAGCCGACCGAAGCGGTCGAGCCTCCCGAGGCCCCGCGCCGTTCGGTTGAAAGCGCGCTAACTCCGCATGTGCTCTACATCGAGGACAACCTCGCCAACTTTTCCCTTGTCCATCGGCTGCTGACGCCGCTCGAGATCGACCTCATGCCGGCCATGCAAGGGCAGCTCGGATTGGATCTGGCTCGGGAGCATCGGCCTGACCTCGTCCTCCTCGACATGCATCTCCCAGACATCCCAGGGCAGGAAGTCCTGCAGCAGCTTCGGAGCGACCCCGCGACGAGTCACATCCCTGTCGTCATCGTCAGCGCGGATGTCACCTCCGGGCCCCGGGAAAGCCTCAAAGAGCTTGGAGTGGACGCCTACCTGACGAAGCCAATCGACGTGAAAGAGTTCCTTCGGGTCGTGACAGACATCCTGAATGGTGACCGCAGCAACGCTGAGCGCGCGGCTGTGGACGCCGGAGTCGTCGGCTGACGTTGAACTAACGGTCAGTGCTGCCGCGGGACGTTAGGCGGCTGCTGTCTCCGCTTCGGCTTCGCCGTTTGGCTCCAGGGCCAACGCCAGGACGTCGTCGATCGTCTCCGCCAAGTGGAAGGTCATCTCCTCGCGAACCTGCTCCGGGACGTCGTCCAGATCGCCTTCGTTTCGCTTCGGGAGGATGACCTCCTTCAGGCCCGCGCGGTGCGCCGCCAGGACCTTCTGCTTCACGCCGCCGATCGGCAGCACCCGGCCCTGAAGCGTGACCTCGCCGGTCATCCCAACCGTCGACTTCACTGGCCGGTCAGCCAGCAACGAAGCCAGCGCCGTGGTCATCGCGGTACCCGCGCTCGGGCCGTCCTTCGGAACCGCGCCAGCTGGAACATGCAGGTGGAAGTGGCCACGCAGCTGAGCCGGTTCGATCCCCAACGCTTCGGCGTGTGACCGAACGTAGGACAGCGCGATCTGCGCCGACTCCTTCATCACGTCGCCCAGCTGGCCGGTCAGCGTGAACCCGCCGCCGTTGTGCTCGCCGTCCGGCGACTCCATTCGGGTCGCCTCGATGAACAGCACTTCGCCGCCCATGCCGGTCACGGCAAGGCCGGTGGAAACACCCGGCACCGAGGTCCGTTCGGCCGCTTCGAAGAAGAACTTCTGCCGTCCCAGGTACTGGCGAACGTCGCCGGCGTCCATTCGAACCGGCGCTTCCACTTCGCTCGCGGCGATCTTCGTCGCGACCTTTCGCAACAGCTTGCCGATCTCGCGCTCGAGGTTTCGGACTCCGGCCTCGCGCGTGTAGTCGCCGACGATCACGCGCAGCGCGTCGTCGGTCAGCTCGACCTCTTCAGCGTTCAGCCCGTTTCTTTCGAGCTGTCGCGTGATGAGGTGGTCGCGAGCGATGGCGACCTTCTCCTCCTCGGTGTAGCCGTCCAGCCGGATGATCTCCATTCGGTCGAGCAGCGGCCCGGGGATGGTCTCGGCCACGTTGCCGGTGGTGATGAACAGGACCTCGGAGAGGTCCAGGTCGACCTCCAGGTAGTGGTCGCGGAACGTGTGGTTCTGCGCCGGGTCCAGCACCTCGAGCAACGCGCTGGACGGGTCGCCGCGCCAGTCGGCGCCGACTTTGTCGATCTCGTCGAGCATCATGACCGGGTTCTTCGTCCCGGATTCCTTCAGCGCGCGCACGATGCGTCCCGGCAGCGCGCCGACGTACGTCCGCCGGTGGCCGCGGATCTCGGCCTCGTCGTGGATCCCGCCGAGCGAGATGCGGACGAACTTGCGACCCAGCGCCCGCGCGACCGACTCGCCGAGCGACGTCTTGCCGACGCCCG
>DASVPT010000051.1:0-1591 GCA_036389535.1 Actinomycetota bacterium | reverse complement strand
AACCGGGGAGCGCGCTCATGGAGAGCGTTTCGGCCACCACGCCTTCGCCGGCGAACGCAGCGTCGCCATGCACCAACACCGGAAGGACCTTCGAGCGATCCTGCTCGAACGACCAGTCCTGTGTGGCGCGGGCCATTCCTTCGACCACGGGATCGACCGCCTCCAGATGACTGGGGTTCGAGGCAAGCTCCACGGTGACGGTCTTGCCGTTCCGGCCGGTGAACTTCCCGCTCGCCCCGACGTGGTACTTGACGTCGCCGGAGCCCTGAACCGTCTGAGGGTCGATGTCGCCTTCGAACTCACGAAAGATCTTGGAGTAGCTCTTGCCGATCAGATTCACCAGGGCGTTGAGCCGTCCGCGGTGCGCCATGCCCATGACCACTTGCTCGACGCCGTCGGTCGAAGCGTCCTCAAACAGCACGTCCAGCATCGGGATGAGTGATTCGGCGCCCTCCAGGCTGTACCGCCGGTGACCCACGTACTTCGTATGCAGGAAGCGTTCGAAGACCTCGGCGGCGTTCAGGCGCTCGAGCACGTGGCGCTTGTCCTCAACGGAGAGCTCGCGGCTCACTCCCTCAGCGCGCTCCTGGATCCACCGCTTCTGGTCTGGCTCCTGAATGTGCATGTACTCGATGCCGATGGTTCGGCAATACGTCTCCCGGAGCAGGTCGAGGATCTCCCGCAGCGTTCGCTTGCGCGTCTCACCGGGTAGGTCGTCGACGAAGAACTCGCGATCGAGGTCCCACATCGTCAGGCCGTGAAACTCCGGGTCGAGCTCGGGGTGGTGAAGCACTTCGTCGGGCCCGAGGGGATCGAGGTTCGCGATGAGATGTCCGCGGACGCGATACATGTTGGCCAGGCGGAGCACCGCCGCCTGCTTCTCCTCGGAGCCATCGGTCGACGCCGGCGAGGCCGCGTTGGTTCCGCGGTCCTGCGTCCACCGAACGGGCTCGTAGGGAACGCCGAGGCTGGCGAACACCTCGTCGTAGAACCCGTCGCCGCCGAGGAGCAGGTCCTCGATCTTCGCCAGGAACAGCCCGCTTTCGGCACCCTGGATCACCCGGTGGTCGTACGTGCTCGTGACGCCGATGACCTTGCCCACGCCGAGCTGGGCGAGCGTCGCCGGGTTCGCCCCCTGATATTCGCTCGGATAGCCGATTCGCCCGGTGGCGACGATGAGGCCCTGGCGCGGCATGAGGCGAGGCACCGACAGCTGCGTCCCGATGGTGCCCGGGTTCGTCAACGTGACCGTTGTCCCACGAAAGTCGTCCGGCGTCAGCTTGTTTGTTCGAACCTTTCGGATGACGTCCTCGTACGCCGCCCAGAACTCGGCGAAGTCCATGTCGCTCGCGCCCCTGATGTTCGGGACGAGCAGGCTGCGTGCGCCGCCCTCCTTCTCGACGTCCACGGCGAGCCCAAGGTTGACCCCTTCGGGGCGGACGACGTGCGGCTGGCCGTCGACCTCGGCGAACGAGGACTTCATGACAGGGATCGCCTCGAGCGCGCGCAGGATCGCGTAGCCGATGAGGTGCGTGAAGCTGACTTTTCCGCGTTGGGCGAGGAAGCCGTTGATGACCCGGCGGTTCTCCTC
>DASVPT010000050.1:0-2089 GCA_036389535.1 Actinomycetota bacterium | reverse complement strand
CCCATGCCCATGGACTCGCGCTTGTTCTTGCTCTTGACGGAGTACAGGAACCCGACCAGCAGCACGATGAACGAGGCGCCGAGGCGCGAACCCGAGAGCATCGTGAACGTCTGAAGGCGCGACAGCGCTCCCGCCGCGAAGAGGGCCAGCGATACCGCCGCGACGGGTGAGCCGGATAGGACGAAATACGCGCCGATCCACCCGAGGCCCAGCGTGCTGAGCGCGTTGTCGAACGGGAACGTGCCCTCGAGGTACGGACGAAGTTCACTCGCTCCTGCCTTCATAAGCTGGATGGCCAGGATGAAGAGGAAGATCGCCGGAACGAAGTGGATCAGCTTGCTTGCGACGATCCTCGACGTCCGAGCCGCGGAGCGTCGCTCGTCCTCGGTTGCCGTCGCCGGCTCACCATCAGAGTTGCCGAGGACGACTGTTCCCCCATTGGAGGAGGCAGCGACGGACTCCACCTCGGAGACATATGTTCCGGGCGAACTCGACTGATCTGTTGTGGTGGAGTGGGTTTCCGGTGGCATCGCTTTCCGAGACCGTGGGAACAGAGGCGGTACGATACAAGCTGCTCTAGGGCCTCGCAATCAGACTCGCAGCCAGCCCGGGGCTCCAAATTCGTACAACGGACGATCGTTCGCACACATGCAAAACAGGTTTCCTCCCTATAGCCCAAACGAGATCGAGCCCAAGTGGCAGGACGCTTGGGACCGCGAAGGGCTGTTTCGCGCGGTCGACGAAGACGACGGTCGACGCCGCTTCTACAAGCTCCACATGTTTCCCTATCCCTCCGGCGACCTTCACATGGGGCACGCCGAGGCCTTCGCCATCAGCGACATCATCGCCCGGTATCGATGGATGCAGGGCTACAACGTCCTGCACCCGATGGGATGGGATGCCTTCGGGCTTCCTGCAGAGAACGCCGCCATCAGCCGGGGCCTGCATCCGAAGAACTGGACGTACGGAAACATCGATCAGCAGAAGCGAACCTTCCGGCGCTACGGGATGGCCTTCGATTGGTCCCGACAGCTCAATACCTGCGATCCCGAGTACTACAAGTGGACCCAGTGGCTTTTCTTGGTCCTCCGTCGCCGCGGGCTGGCCTATCGAAAGCTTGCTCCGGCCAACTGGTGTCCGAAGGACCAAACCGTTCTTGCGAACGAGCAGGTCGTGCAGGGACGCTGCGAGCGGTGTGGGACTCCGGTCGTCCGCAAGGATCTGGTGCAGTGGTTCTTCAAGATCACGGAGTACGCGGACCGCTTGCTGGACGACATGGGCCAGCTCGAGTGGTCGGACCGAGTCCTCACGCAGCAGCGGAATTGGATCGGCCGCTCGTACGGCGCTGAGGTCGAATTTCAGATCGAGGAGACCGGCGAGTCGATCACGGTGTTCACCACGAGGCCCGACACGCTGTGGGGCGTCACGTTCTTCGTCTTTGCCACCGAGCATCCGCTGGTCAGCAAGCTGGCGGAGATCGGCGGGACGGAGGCCCAGGTCAAGGAGCTTCAGGACCGCTACCAACGGCGGCGGCCGGGGGAGAACGAGGACGAGCTCACCCGGGACGGAGTCGCCCTGGGAGTCCACGCGGTGAATCCGGTCAGCGGGGAGCGCGTGCCCTGCTTCGTCGCGCCCTACGTGCTGATGGAGTACGGAACCGGTGCGGTGATGGGTGTCCCGGCGCATGATCAGCGCGACTTCGAGTTCGCCAGAGAGCATGGGCTTGAGGTTCGGGTGGTCATCCAGCCGGAGGGGGCACGGCTCGACGGGGAGGAGATGACCGAGGCGTGGAGTGGCGAAGGCGCAATGGTGAATTCCGGCCCCTTCGACGGTTCCCCGGCGCCGCAGACGATCGACTCGGTCATCGAATGGCTGGAGCGCGAAGGGAAGGGACGGCACGGAACCTCATACCGGCTCCGTGATTGGCTGATCTCGAGGCAGCGCTACTGGGGGCCGCCGATCCCGATCATCTATTGCCCCACCGACGGCGAGGTCCCCGTACCGGAGTCGGAGCTTCCGATCCTTCTGCCGGAGGACGTGGACTTCTCCCCGCACGGGGAGTCTCCGCTCGCCACCAACGAACACTTCG
>DASVPT010000049.1:0-11688 GCA_036389535.1 Actinomycetota bacterium | reverse complement strand
CTCTGGATCGCTGCGTCGCTGATCTTCGGGTTCTATATCTCCAACTTCAACAGCTACGGAAAGACGTACGGGCCCTTGGCCGGGGTCGTGGTGCTCGTTCTCTGGTTGTATCTGAGTTCGATCGCGGTATTGGTCGGCGGAGAACTGAACGCCGAACTCGAGCGTCAGGCCGCCAAGCGAAGCGGTCAGACGTCATAAGGACGCGAGAAACCGCCGCCGAGGCGAAGACGAACGGAGGACGTGATGGACATCAGCACACGCGAATCGGTCCTGATCGATGCGCCCATCCAGCGCGTGTGGACCGCGATCACCGATCCAGAATTGATCAAGCAGTGGTTCTTCGGCGTCGACACGGAGACCGACTGGAAGAAGGGCAGTTCCATCATCCATCGAGGCGAATATCAAGGACAGCCATACGAAGACAAGGGAGTCATCCTGGAGATCGAACCTCCCTCGCGACTGGTCCACAGCCACTGGAGTCCCGCTTCGGGCCTCCCCGACGTTCCGGAGAACTACGAGGAAGTTTCGTGGGAGCTTGCCGAGCGCGATGGCAAGACCGAGCTCACCATCGCCGAGTCGAACCTTGCCTCCGAAGAAGCGAGAGCGACCTCAGAGCAAAGCTGGCGAATGGTCCTCCAGAATCTAAAGAAACTGCTCGAGGGGTAACTCACGCAAATTCGTCGGCGTCTGCCAGCCGGCCGGTGAGTCGCGCCTCCTGCCCGAAGAACTTCCCGAATCGGCCGGCGGCCGCCTCGAGCAACCGCCGTTCGCTCTCCGCCGGCTTGCCGTAGAGGAGTGCGTCCACCGTGACCATCCCCTTCGTCATTGCTCTTCGCCAGTGGCCGGCCACCCGATCGTCCAGCATGATCACGCCACTCGGAACGCTGCGATCTCGCCAGGCGGCCCGAACTGATGCGGCGCGCTGGTCACCGAAGAACCGCGACTCCGTATATCCCACGATCACCTCGTCGTAGGCCTGCAGCAGATGGCCGCGACGGCGCCACCTGGGTGCTCGCGCCTCGGCCAACGACCAGAGAGTCAATCCTCCGACCCGTTCGGTCCGAACCTCTGAGCCGAGCCGGTCCAACCCCTCGCGGATCTCCGCCATGGTGAGGCTCGACCACCACCGCAGGTCTGCGACCGTGGCCGGTCCGTGGCTCTGCAAGTATCGGCGACAGAGCTCCTGCACGCCGTTCTTGGGAGTTGCCCCCGTCTTCGTGGGAACTCGCTCGTCGAGCAGCGCGTACGTCTGCTGCTTTCCAACAGGTTGTCCGCTGCAGATCATCGCTTCGAGCTCGCAATGCATGATGAGATGTGGCAGGCGCTGGCCAGTTACGTCGATCCGTCGTCGCCTGAGCAGGTCGCCGAGTTCGGCTCGAGTCAAGTGATTCCCGCCCTCGAGAGAGGTGGTGATCACGGACTCCGCTCGTCCGCGCGTCCGCACATCGAGGCCAAGGTTCCGGTACCGAGGTTCGACCTGCCGCTGCACCCGAGGACCGGTCAGCTCAACCAGCCAACGGATGTCCTCGGCGCTCACGAAGTGCCAGGTCGGCCGGAGCACGTGCGTTCGGAGGATGGCGCCGGTGCTGATCGATCGCTCGACGTCGTCATCCACCTCCTGGGCGAGGCGCTCACCGATGGACCACTTAGCCAATCCGTACTCTTGCGACTGCATCGCTCCGTGCCACCGAACCACCTCTTCCGGCCGGACGAACGGGTGGTCGATCAGCCCCGAGTTTCGGAGGCGGCGGCGCGCCATACGCAGATCGTTCACGGAATACGTGAGATTGGCCGGCCGTTGTGTGGACATGAATGAAGAGGTGAACGATGACTGAGGCGCAGACGCGAATTACCGACAACCCGGACGAAGACCGGTACGAGCTCTTTCTCGACGACGAGCTCGTCGCTATCATCGAATATCACTCTGAACCGGGCGTGATGGCGCTCACTCATACGGAAGTGCTGGAAGCGTACGAGGGGCAAGGTCTCGCGTCCCGGATCGTGGCCTCGGCACTCCAGGACATCCGGAACCGCGGCCTCAAGCTCCTCCCGCTTTGCCCCTACGTGCAGGCCTACCTGGGGCGTCATCCCGAGGAACGGGACGTCGTCCTCGACTCGTCTGGCTGACCTATCCGGGCGGGGCGAACGCCGTGCCCGCAGCTTCCTGGGTTCGTCGGCGTCGCAAGAAGAGCACCGTCCACGATGCGGCGGCAGCGAAGCCAACCGGGACCACCACCTGGGGAGGGACCACCCGTAACACGTAAAAGGAGATCGCGGCGATCAACGCCGCACCGGGCATGGTGAGGAGCCACGCCAGGAAGACTCTCTTGGTGACTCCCCACCGCACCGCGCTCAGACGGTTCGTCGTGCCGACGCCGATGATCGCGCCAGTAATGGTGTGAGTGGTCGAGACCGGGATTCCCAGATGCGCCGTGGTGAACAGCGTCGTCGCGGCAGCGGTCTCGGCGGCGAATCCTCCAACCGGTTGCAGCTTCGTGATCTTCGAACCGAGCGTGTGGACGATCCGCCATCCGCCGGCCATGGTGCCGAGCGCGATGGCGGCGTGAGCGGACAGCACGATCGGCAGCGTCACATTGAACTCCGCCAGCGATGCGCTCTTGTCGATCAGAATGACCGCGGCGATGACCCCCATCGTCTTCTGCGCGTCGTTCGCGCCGTGGCCCAGTGAGTACGCCGCCGCCGACAGAAGCTGGCCGCGCCGAAACATCTTGTTGGTCTGCCGAAGCGTCAGCGTCTCGCTCTTGGTCAGCGCCTGGCCGATATTCAGTGCGATGTTCATGAGGATGATGGAGAACAGCATCCCGACCAGCGGTGAGATCACGATGAACAGGGCGATCTTCGAAACGCCGGAAGCGATGAGCATCTCGGGCCCTCGATAGACCAGGGCCGTTCCGATCAGTCCTCCGGTGATGGCATGCGAGGAGGACGTCGGCAGTCCGAAGTACCACGTGATCAGGTCGAAGGTGATGGCGCCGATCAGTGCCCCCAGGATCAGGTTGAAGCCATCCGTTCGTGAACCGATCAGGGTCAGGTCGATGGTTCCCTTTCCGAGGGTCGACGCGACGGCCGTACCGAAGATGACGAACGCGATGAAATTCCAAAACGCCGCCCAGGCCACCGCCACACGGGGTGAGAGAACGCGAGTCGAGACGGCGGTGGCGATGGAATTCGCCGCGTCGTGGAAGCCATTGACGAAGTCGAAGGCCAGGGCGGCTGCGATGATCGCGGCGGCTTCGAAGCTCATCCGCGGCGAACCTTATCAGCCCGGTGCGACCGGTGCGGGCGGCTCAGGGTCGGAGGGGAAGCCCGCCGTGAAACACGTCCCCGGGCCGCTCCCAGACCGCCAGATCGTGGGCGAACAGGATCTTCACCGGGTCGATCTGGTCTTCGATGGTCTGGACCCAGGGCGGAACCTCGACCTCCACGTTGGCCCCTTCGGCGAGGAGGCGAGACGCGAGGACGGCGCGCCCGTAATCCGAGGCGCCACGAAAGGCCTGACCGGCCAGGACCACCCGCCCTGATTGTGTGTCGACCACCAGCGATTGATGGCCCGGAGTATGACCCGGCGTGGCGATGATCCGGACGCCCGGCGCCACGTCCGCCCGCCCGTCGTGCAGCTCAAGGGCGGCTCCGTCGAAATCCACGACATTCGGATTCGTGTACTCCCAGCTCTTGGCCGCGTCGACTTCTACCTGCTGGACGAAGATCGGGCGCCGTGGGAAGTGCGGGTTTCCTCCGGCGTGGTCGACGTGCAAGTGGCAGTTGTCCACCGCTCGGACATCTCTTGACTGGACGCCTGTCCGGCGAAGCTCCTCGCGGACGTCTCTCGCTACGGGGTGGTACATCGCGTCCGACTCGGGATGCGGGCCGAGGCCCGTGTCGAACAGGATCGGTCCATCGGGATGGTGAATGAGATACGCGCAGACCACGATCTTCTGACCGGGGAGGCTGCTGTCCTCGGGCATGGTGAAGTACCCGAGCAGCAGCCTCTGGATGTCGTCGGCCTTCATCATCTGCGTGAGCGCGCCCCGGTCAGAGGCGCCGCCCATAGCCTACGCGGGCCCCGTTATGCCGGTCGGTTCGTGATGTGGACGAACGTTCGCCCCGTGCCCTGCTTGCATTCCAGGCGAAGCGCGATCTGACCGGTCGACTTCCCATCCTTGGACTTGTACGAGATCTCGGAATCCTTGTCCTCGATCTCGTCGAACAGGATGGTGTAGCCGGCTCCATCGAGAGCCTCTTTCCACTCGTTGTACGCCGATTCCAGGTCGGCCTCATAGAACCCCTCGATCACCTGGGAAGGGCCCGCCGCGTTCGCCTGGGTGAGGACCGCCTCTCCCGGTATGGGGAAGTCGCTCGGAAGCTTGAGCTCCTTGGACGGCAGAGCGGTTCCTTCACAGTTCTCGGTGCCTCGGCTCTCGACGCCCGCCGTCGAGTTTTCTCCGTTCGGCTCGGCCCCGTTGTTCTCGCCGCCTCCACACGCCGAGAAAATCAGGAGGCACGCGACCAAGGCTCCAATCATTGAGAAACGCTTCGAAATCATGGACGCTTCCTTTCTTCAAACGGACGACTCGGTGACGGCTATCCAAGGGGACGCCGCATAAAGTCTTCGTAAGGTCCCGTGGTTGCCATTCCCGCAGAGGAAGGCGACCATGGCTTGCAACCAGCAGACCAAAGCGAGGGCCGGTGCGGGTACTGGTTGTTGAAGACGAGGAGCTGCTGGCCCCGGTGGTCGCTCGGGGCCTCCGCCAAGCCGGGATGGCCGTCGACGTGGCGGCGGATGGCCGAACCGCCTTGCAGAAAATCGAGATCCACGGCTACGACGTGGTGGTCCTGGACCGGGATCTTCCCGTCATCCATGGGGACGACGTGTGCCGGCAGATCCTCACGCAGCCGTCCGCCCCGCGAATCCTGATGCTCACGGCGTCGGGAACGGTCCAGGATCGCGTCGAGGGGCTTTCGGTGGGGGCGGACGACTACCTGGGAAAGCCTTTCGCCTTCGAAGAGCTCCTGGCGAGGATCCGCGCCCTCGGCCGGCGGCCTCCCGCGGCGAAACCGCCAGTTCTGCGGAAACACGACGTCACGCTCGACTCGGTCTCCCGGACCGCCACGCGAGGTGACCGCGTGCTCCGTTTGACGCGGAAGGAGTTCGGCGTGCTCCACATGCTCATGGCCTCCGACGGGGCCGTCATCAGCCAAGAAGAGCTGCTGGAACACGTCTGGGACGAGAACGCCGACCCCTTCACGAACACCATTCGGGTCACGGTGATGAACCTTCGCCGGAAGCTCGGGGACCCACCCTTGATCGACACGGTCATCGGCGCCGGCTACCGAATGTGATGGCTCGCGTGCGGCCAACCATCCGTCTGCGTCTGACCCTCGCGTACACGGCGCTGGTCTTCGTCATCGGCACGGCGCTCCTCGTCGTGAACTTCTTCCTGGTGCGGCGAAACCTGACGGTGGAACCTCAGGTGTTGAGGCAGCGCATCGAGCTGCGCCTGGGCCACTCGCTTTTTTCGTTTCAAGCACCGCCGCTTTCGGAGTACCGGCATCTCGAAGAGCTCCTCCAGGAAGCGGCGTCAGATCTTCGGGC
The DNA here is from genome assembly GCA_036389535.1 of Actinomycetota bacterium. Taxonomy (GTDB): domain Bacteria; phylum Actinomycetota; class UBA4738; order UBA4738; family UBA4738; genus JALYGK01. The sequence goes on along the minus strand of DASVPT010000049.1, from coordinate 6,074 downwards.
GGAGGCCCTCCACGCATTGATGGTGCAGTCCGCCATCGCGTTCTCGGCGCTGCCGCTCATCTCCCTCGGGCTCGGTTGGTTCGTGGCGGGACGAGGGCTACGCCCCTTGAAGACGATCACCGGAACCGCGAAGCGGCTTTCCGAGGAGACGCTCAGCGAACGCATCGATCTACAGGGGCCCAGGGACGAGCTAAAGGAGCTCGCTGACACGTTCGACGAGATGCTTGGCCGCCTTGACGCCGCGTTCGAAGCTCAGCGGCGGTTCGTCGCCAACGCTTCGCACGAGCTGCGGACCCCGCTGTCGATCATTCAGGCCGAGTTGGACGTCACGCTGTCCTCGACCGAGCCGACCCTCGAGGAGTTCCGGGAGATGGCTGCGGCCATCCGTCAGGCCGCGGATCGCAGCGAACGCCTGATTCAGAGCCTCCTTACGATCTCGAGGAGCGAGGGGGCGGAGGTCGAGGGCATGCACATCAGCTTGGCGCCGCTGGCCGCCCAGGTCGCGGAATCCCGGCGAAGCGAGGCGGCGGCGCGGTCCGTCGAGATCAAGACCCTGATGCATCCGGCCGACGTGCGAGGCGACGAGGTCCTTCTCCAGCGGCTCATTGAGAACCTGGTCGAAAACGCCATCCGCTACAACGAGCCCGGTGGCTGGGTGGAGATCGCCACGCAGAACGGCGGCGACAATGCCCGAATTCTGGTTCGAAACAGCGGGGCAGCCATTCCGGATGACGAGGTGGAGGCGCTGTTCGAGCCCTTCCGGCGCCTCGGCGCGGATCGAGTGCGCTCGGACCGGGGGGTCGGTCTTGGGCTCGCCATCGTAAGAGCCGTGACGCAGGCGCACGGGGGGACGGTCGAGGCAAGGGCCTTGAAGCCGGGTGGGCTCGAGATCGAGGTCACGTTGCCGGCCGTTGTGCCGGCAAGGTCGTGATGCGGCCGATGACGAGGGCGCTCCGGGCCGTTTCCATCCTCGCCGTGGTCAGCGCGATGGTTTTGCCCACCCCGGCGGCGCAGGCCGCCACGATCACCGCTGAGTCCGTGGCGACCGGCCTTTCGTTCCCCGCCGGATTCACGTTCGCTCTGGACGGCCGGATTTTCTACGGCGAACGCTTCACCGGAGAGGTTCGGATCTTCAACCCCGCCACATCGTCCGACCAGCTGTTCTTCACCATCCCGAACCTCGTCACCGGGGGAGAGCAGGGCCTCCTCGGTATCGCGCTGGATCCCGATTACCCGACTACCCCCTACGTCTACGCCAGCGTGACCAGGTCCGAATCCGGAGTGGGCAAGGTCGAGATCGTTCGGATGACCGACTCGGGCGGGACCGGATCGGACATGGCGGTGATCTTCATCGCGGGGAACTCGGAGTCCAACCACAACGGCGGAAGACTCCTGTTCGGTCCCGACGACAACCTCTACTTCGTGGTGGGGGAGAAGGGGAATCCGCGTCTGGCACAACGCCTGGGGAATCGAGGTGGCAAGGTTCACCGGATCACCGCCGGGGGCGCCGTGCCGTCCGACAACCCGTTCGCCGATCGCCCTGTCTTCGCTTACGGCATCCGGAATTCGTTCGGCCTGGCCTTCGACCCGGCGACGGGCCGGCTTTGGGAAAGCGAGAACGGCCCGGCCTGCAACGACGAGCTCAACCGGATCGTTCGAGGGAGGAATTACGGCTGGGGACCTTCGGAGACGTGTGGGACGCCGCCGTCTCCGCCGAAGAACACCAACCAGGACGGGCCGAACCCCGTTGGGCCCAGGCGCTTTTACACGCCGACCATCGCCCCCACGGGTGTCGTGTTTTGCTCGAGCTGCGGCCTCGGGACGGAGAGTGAGGGCCGTCTATTCTTCGGCGCGTGGAACACCGGGGAGATCAGGCGTGTGACGCTGAACGACACCCGACGGTCCGTGTCGTCGCAGTCAGTGGTGTACACCCACGACTCCGGCGTGCTCTCCATGGAACGCGGACCCGACGGGGCGTTGTACTTCAGCGATTCGGACGCGATCTTCCGGCTGGCGCTGGCGCCCTAGGCGGATGGGAGCGACCCTCAGTCCGGTTACCCGCTGAGGAGCTCGTTCAGGGCCCGAACCATCGGCCAGGCGCCCTCGGTGGTGTTCGAGAGCACCGTCCAGGTCAACCGCCGCGCAGAGTCACAGACGGTTCGGAAGGACACGCCGGCGTCCGCGCCTTCGAGCATCACCGCACCGGACGCGGGGTCCACCCAGAACCCGAGGCCGTATCCCATCGATCCCGAAGGTGAATCGCTCCGAAGCCGGGTCATCTCGTCCACGAACGGCGCTGAGACGATGCGTCCGGCGAACAGCGCCTGCCAAAGTGAGTGGATGTCGGCGACCGTGGAGTAGAGGCCTCCATCGCCGCTGCCGCGAACCGGCAAGTGAAGGACGTTGGTTCGCAAGCCACTGACATCCAGATATCCGACGGCGGTTCGCTCGGGAAGCTCGTCAGATCGAAGAAACGCAGTGTCGGGCATGCCCGCCGGCTCGCAGACGCGCTTCATGACGAGGTCGTGAAATGGGGTTCCGCTGACCCGCTCCGCGATGAGCGCCAGGACCACGTAGCCGCTGTTGCAGTACGAGAAGCGCTCGCCGGGACGGAACTTCGTCGGATGCCCCTCGAGGACCTGCAGGTAGTCCTCGGTCGACACGAGCCGATGAACGGGGACGGGGAGGATGTAGTCGCGGTTGTCGTGCTCCACGTCTTCGTCGAGGTAGTCGCCGATCCCTGATCGGTGGCCCAGGAGCTGCTCAACCGTGACCTCATTCTCGATGAGCCGAAGGTCGTCGGCGAGAACCGACCGCGCAGTCGTATCGAGCCCCAGCGTGGCATCTCCGATCAGGCTCATCACCGTCAGGGCTGTCAGCCCTTTGGTGCCGCTGGCGATCCCGAACCGTGTATCGACCGTGTTGGCGACGGCGAGTGGCCGGTTCGCCAGTCCGAAGGCCTTCAGGAACTCAACGCGGTCTTCCAGATCAACGCGGACGACACCTGAGAAGCCCGTCTCCGCGGCGATCTCATCAACCGCTTGCGCAAAGCGGCTCACCGACATCGGTTCAGCGATCGAAGCCGAAGGGCCCGGTCAACGACCGGGCCCCACATGGCCTCTTCTAGTTGTCCGGCTTCGGCTTTGGCTTTGGCCTCGGCTTGACAGTTGTCTTGACCTTGTCGGTGTTGGGCGTCGACGGATCCGGCGTGGTGCTCTTCACCGTTGCCGTGTTGGTGATCTGCGAGGTCGACGTGGCCCGCAGGATCAGCGTGACCGTCCACACGTTGCTCCCGTTGGCGCTGGGAAGTGGATCGAGTGTGCACGTCAGTTTCCGTTGCGAGGCGTTGGCCACGCACGACCCCTGGCCATCCGTCACGAACGACTTGAACGCGGCGTTGCTGTTCCACGAATCGGTCAGCGTCACCGACCTCGCATTCGACGGTCCCTCGTTCGTCACCGTGATGGTGTACGTGACGTTCTGGCCGACCCGCATCGACGAGCGGTTGGCCACCTTGTCCACCGTCAGATTCGCCCGCGTGACGAGTTCCGTATCTATCGACTTGGTGTTGTTGGAAGAGTCCGGATCGTTGGATGTCGAGCTGACGGACGCCTCGTCGTGCAGTGTTCCGGGCTGCGCATCCGGTGGAACGCTGACGTCGATCTTCACCGAGACGGCGTCACCGGGTTCGAGCGTGCCGAAGGTGCAGCTCACGGACGCTCCGTACAGGCACGACCCACCCGACGAAGGGGTCGCCGCCAAGAACGTCACACCCGGAGGCAACGTGTCATCGATCTTCACGTCTGCCGCCTTCGCGGGCCCGAAGTTCGAAGCGTTGACCGTGTATGAGTACGACTCGCCGGCGGCCACCATCAATGGCGCATCTACCTGAACCGCCATGTCGGCATTCGCCGTCACGACCGTCTCTTCGGTGGTCGATTCGTTGCCGCTCTGGAGATCGAGCGCGTCACTCGAGACCGATGCGGTGTTGGTCAACGTTTGGCCGCTGTTCGGCGCCGTCATGACCACGTCGATGGTCGCGGAGTGGCCCTGCGCCAGCGTGCCGAGCTCACAGGTCAGGACGTTGCCGGTGTGGTCGCACGGTTGTCCCTGCGACGGGCTCGCCGAGACGAACGTCGCGGCGGACGGCAGCTGATCGGTCACGGTTACCCCGGTCGCAGGATCCGGGCCATGGTTGGCCACCGTGATGGTGTAGGAGAGCTGCTCACCGATCCCGACGGGGTCGGGCGAGTCGGACTTCTCGATCGAGAGATCGGACTCCTGGGGCGTGAAGACGTACGTCTGAGCGCCGTCGATCTCGTTGAAGAGGAGCCCGAGGCCGGTCTGACCCTGCGGATCCGTGTTCTTCGAGTTGCCCTTCGCCGACTGGGTGATGGTCGCGGCTCGAACCTCGTGCAGCGACCGATCGACGGGGGAGACCACGGGGATCAACTTCGAAAGCGGCACCGTGATCACCACATTTCCGCCGGGCCCATCCGTCTTGGCGCAGCTCGCCGGGTTGGTGATCTGGACCGTCCCCGGGTACGTCAACGAGAATTGCTTCTTGTATTCGTTGTTTTGCCCGGTGAAGCATTCGAGGGGCGCACCGTCGAGCGACTCCGCGTAGACGAAGAGGTTCTTCCCTCCCTGTGTTTCCTGTGTCGAGGGGACGAGCCACTGCGTCAGCCACACCAGGTCCCTATCGGGGTCTTCAGAGGGTGACGGCGGGTTGAGGCTCATGTTGCTGACGTCCATCTCGACCCGGTAACAGCCGGAGGTCTCATTGGACGGACACGCCGAACTTGCATTCGGTCCCGGGGCCACCTTGGTGATGCTCGATCCCGTGATGTCCAGGTTCGGGATGTTCCCGGACGACTGGCTGGCCGCCTGGTAGAGCCCATCGCCGCTTGGATCCGTCACGGAGTTGTCCGGCTTGAGTCCCGGAATGTCGACCGTGCCGACCGACGACAGCAAGCTCAGGCCACTGGTCTGACGAGCGAACATGGCATGCGGGGTGTCCGCGTGCGTGATGTTGTTCGAATCCGCGTAGCTGATGATCGCTTCGCCCTCGGGCCCCATGCGGACCTGGAGGAAGTCGCCGATGGCCCGGTCACCGGATTGATTCCCGATGAGCGTGTTCATCGTTCCCTTGTGGGTGAAGTGCTCGCTGGCAAGCACCGGCGCCGACCACGTCGGGTTGGCATCGTGCGCGTTCATCGACTGCGTCATCCAGAGGCTGTAGTAGCCGTTGGCGACGTCGGGTGAAGCGCCGGTCGCGTTCGTGCCGTACCACACGACGTCCACACGCCCGTCGTCGCCCGCCACTGGCCAAGCCATCACGTTGGTGTTGAGCGGACCGCCCAGCTCCTTGCCTCCCACGAGGTTGGAAGGAGCGTTGTTGGGCAGCGTAATCGGGGTCGACCACGTCTCGCCCTCGTCGCTGGAGTGCGACATCTTCAGGAGCGTCTGGGTGGTTCCGACTTTCTCCTCCCACACCACGTAGAGGTTGCCCGCGGCGTCGATGGCGGTCGTCGGGAAGTTCGCGCCTGTGCGGCGTCCCGTGCCCGCCAGGTTCGCCACCACCTTGTCCTTGCAGACGAGACCGCTCGGGGCCGTGGCGAACGAGACGGGGTAGCACCGGCCCATGGAGATCTTGTTCAGGGCGCCGTTGTCGTGCGCCACGAAGATGTGGTGGACCGCCGTCTGCAGCGAAAGGGTCCCGTCCTCCGCGCGCTTGGTGGCCACAGGGCTCACTTCATTGTTGCCCATGATCCCTTCGTCGCAGGTGATCACTTCGTGAGGGCCGAACGTCCGCCCCGCGTCGGGGTTCTCGCCACCCGGCATGGGAGCGCCAACCGCTGATGGGACGGGGGAGCGATACATGATCAGGACGTTTCCGGCAGTCTCGCAGTCGGGGGCCCCGTTTCCGAGGGTGTCGTTGGTCAGGTAGAGCGTGTTCTGGTCCACCTGGGTTCCGTCGTTCAGTGCGGGCTCGCCGATGAGGGCGTACCACTGCCGGTCCACACCGATGTCAGGAACGCCGGTCGAGCTGCAGATGAAGCTGTTGCCGCCAT
>DASVPT010000048.1:0-7307 GCA_036389535.1 Actinomycetota bacterium | reverse complement strand
GAAGGTTCGGTTCGAATCCGCGGACTTCGACCGTGAGTTCACCGTTCTCTGCGCGGATCGGCGCTTCGCAACCGCGCTCATCGATCAGCGACTCATGGCCTGGCTCCTCGACGGCGTTCCGCGCTCCGTCGTCTTCGAGGTAAGCGGCCGGTATGTGCTCGGTTCAAAACGAGACGGGACCGAAGAGGGCACCGAGATCATCCAGGTCTTCCCGGCGGTGGCCGGGTTCATCTCGCGCGTTCCTCCTGTCGTCTCGTCCCTGTACCCCCAGAAATAAAGAGACGGCCCGTGGGGGGCCGTCTCTCGTAGCTGGGACAGCGGAAGGATTACTCGGTCTTGTGACCCTCGGTCGTGAGCGCCTGGCGCTCGGTGCCGGTCGAGATCGGAATCTTCTTCGCGCTGGTGAGCTCGCCTGCCTTGGGAACCACCACCTCGAGAATGCCGTTGTGGTACGAGGCCTGGATGTCCTCCTCCTTCACCCCTTCGGGGAGCGGAACGGCCCGCTGGAAGGAGCCGTAGGAGCTCTCGAAGCGGTAGTAGTTCTCGCGCTCGGTGCGGTCCTCGTACCGGCGCTCACCCTTGATGTAGAGGACACCGCCCTCAACAGTGATGTCGATGTCCTTCTCCGGGTCGACGCCGGGGACCTCGGCTCTCACGACGAGGTTGCCATCACGAGAGAAGACGTCGACAGCAGGAGTCCAGGTGTGGCCGTTCCCCCCACGCGTCAGGGGGGTGAACCAGTTGCCGAAGAACCGCCTGCTGAGGTCGTTCATCTCGCTCTCGATCGTGGAGAGTTCCCGCCAGGGGTTCCATCTGGTCAGCATGTTCACTCACCTCCTTGAGCATCCGTACTGCGGCTGACCTGGAGAAATATATAGCGAGAACGCCCGCTACCTGTCAACTTCCTTGATAGCCCCATTGGCAGATCTTTCTTGCGGTGGAACACGGGGGAATCAGGAGGCGCCGGGCGCGAGGCGCTTTCCGCGGTAGTTCGGGAAGGTCAGGGTGGCGTGCTGCCAGCAGGTCGAACCCAGGTTGTAGGCGGAGAGGACGGTCGAGCAGCCCGGCGATGCGCACGTCCGTCTGCCGGGCCGGGTCCGAGATGGCGGCGGGTTCTTGCCGGGACGGCTTCCCTTCATTTGCCCAGGGCGCGATGGGCCCTTCCTCCATACGGATATTCGTGAACGCCGCCCGGAGGGTTGTTGAGAAACGGTGAATCCGCAGGTCAGGCCCAGGGCCCGCGTTCTCTCCTCAGCGCGGTCTGGATGCGGACAACCAGGTATTCAGGCGCCGCGGACTGGCACTTGGACCTCACAACGGCCTTGAGACGCCTGGCGAACTCCGCTCGGTCGTAGCACGAGCCGCAATCCGCGAGGTGTTCGGCCAGTTCGGCCGCGGCGGCTGAGTCGAGCTCCCCGTGGAGATAGTGCTCGACCTCGGCCAGCGCCTCTTCGCAGCTAATCTCGGACAAGGCCTCGCTCCCTCACGACTTCCCATAACCGTTTCTCGAGCGCTCTTCTTCCGCGATGGAGCCTCGACATCACCGTTCCGATGGGAACTCCGGTGATATCCGCGATCTCCTTGTAGCTGAATCCCTCCACATCGGCCAGGAGCACCGCGATGCGAAACTGCTCCGGCAGCTCCGAGAGGGCCTCCTGAACGTCCTCGTCCGGCAGGGACTCGATGACCGATGCCTCCGCCGACGGCTCCATCCCCTCCTCGGTCATCTTCGAGTACAGGTACCAGTCCTCGACCTCGTCGTCGGAGACCGTGCGGGGCTCGCGCTGCTTCTTTCGGTAGCTGTTGATGTAGGTGTTGGTCAGAATCCGGTAGAGCCACGCCTTCAGGTTGGTTCCGGGCTCGAACTGGTGGAAGCCCCGGTAAGCCCGAAGGAACGTCTCCTGCACCAGGTCCTCGGCGTCGGCGGCGTTGCGCGTCAGTCGGTACGCGCCCGAATACAGGCCCGAAAGCAGGGGCAAAGCCTCTGCCTCGAATCGGGCCCGGAGGTCCTTCTCAGCGGTTTCAGTCTTCTCCATCGGCCCCGCGATGCTAGTGCCTCCCGTCACGCGGGGATACCCCGCCGAACCCGGAGTGCCGGGTGGGAAGATGTACCGTAATACGCACGTTTCAATCAGAGCGCGGAACAATCCCCCGAAAAGGACGATGAATGGCCGATAACGATAAAAACGAGCGCCGCGGTCGCTGGCAGGGATTCGATCTCGGTGGCGGTGGTGCGGCGGGGCAGGGGCAGAAGAGCCCCCGTCGTTTCTTCTTGCTGTACATCCTCGGTGCGCTCGTGGTGCTCTTCCTGTTCCAGAACTTCGCCGGAGGGAGCACCCAAAACGTCGACCTGAACCGGTTCTTCGGAGACCTCAAGCGCGGGCAGGTCACCGAGGTCCGCATCTCGGGCAGCTCGCTCGCGTGGAAGGACCGAAACGGCCAGGACCTCGGCGCGGAGCTTCCACCGAACTACGACCCAACGGCGCTGGTCAAGCAGCTTGCGGATCAGAACATCCCGGTCCGAGGACAGCAGCCCAGCGCGCTGTTCTCCTTCCTCTTCCAGTGGATCCTCCCGTTCGCGCTCATCGCGGCCATCTACATCTTCTTGTTCCGACGGATGGCGGGAGGCGGCGCGGCCACCGCGCTCAATCTCGGGAAGAACCGCGTGAAGATCTACGACCGCAAGGAGATGAAGACGAACTTTGCGGACGTGGCGGGACTCGATGAAGCTGTGGAGGAGCTCAAGGAGATCGTCGAGTTCTTGAGCAACCCGAAGAAGTACCAGCGGCTCGGTGGCCGCATTCCCAAGGGCGTACTGCTCCTCGGTCCACCGGGGTGTGGGAAGACGCTCCTGGCTCGCGCCGTGGCCGGTGAGGCCGGCGTGCCCTTCTTCTACATGTCCGGTTCGGAGTTCGTCGAGATGTTCGTCGGACTCGGCGCCGCTCGAGTGCGCGAGCTGTTCAGCCAGGCGAAGGACCGGGCGCCGTGCCTGGTGTTCCTGGACGAGCTCGACACCATCGGGAAAACCAGGGCCGGGGCGTTCGGCGGATCGCTGGGATCGCACGACGAGCGAGAGCAGACGCTCAATCAGCTTTTGGTCGAGATGGACGGGTTCGACGCCTCCAAGGGCGTGATCATCATGGCGGCCACCAACCGCCCGGACGTCCTCGACGCCGCCCTCCTTCGTCCTGGCCGGTTCGACCGGCAGGTCGTGGTGGACCGGCCGGATCTCCGCGGACGCGAGGCCATCTTGAAGGTGCACGCCCGTGGCGTGGCCATCGATCCGGCAGCCGATCTCCGGCTGATCGCGTCCAGGACCCCCGGGTTCACCGGCGCCGACCTGGCCAATGTCATCAACGAGGCCGCTCTGCTGGCGGCTCGCCGCGAGAAGAACCTGGTTGGCATGGAGGAGCTGGAGGAGGCCATCGACCGGGTGGTCGCCGGCCTGGAGCGAAAGAGCCGAATGATCTCCGAGAAGGAGAAGGTGCGGGTGGCGGCGCACGAGATGGGACACGCCCTGGTGGCGCTCCGGCTGAAGAACATCGACCCGGTGCACCGGGTGACCATCATTCCCCGGGGGGCCGCGGCGCTTGGCATCACCATGACCAGGCCGCTCGAGGACCGGTACATCATGACGGAGCCAGAGCTCCTCGATCGGCTGGCGTTCGCGCTCGGCGGGCGTGCGGCAGAGGAGATCATGTTCGGTAGCATCTCGACCGGGGCCCAGGACGACCTTCGTCAGGCCACCGACATCGCCCGTGCGATGGTCTCCGAGTATGGGATGAGCCAAAAGATCGGGCCCATCTCCATCTCGCAGGACGGCTTCCGAAGCCCCACGGGACGGGCGCTGTTCCCCGGAGAGCGGCCCGAGATCTCGGAAGAGACCGCCCGAATGATCGATCAGGAGACGACCCGCCTGCTCAAAGAGGCTCGCGAACGAGCCCAGGCGATCCTGCAAAAGGATCGTGACCTTCTCAACCGGCTCTCGAAGGTCTTGATCGAGCGCGAGGTCATCGAGGGCAAGGACCTTCGGCTCTACGCCGACAATCAGCAGCCCATCCCCACCCCCGACGAGCTGGCACGGGAGGCGGCTGAGAAGCGAAACGGCCAGGAGGCGCGCGACCGCGCCGCTTCCGGCCCCGCCATCATTCCGAGCCGGGCCGCTGAGACCCAGGAGCTTCCGGCCCGGCCAGACGCGTAGCTGCTGCCAGCTAGGCTCGATCGGGGCGGAACGCCTCGATCAGGGCGCGATGGTTCTCGGCCACCCGGTCCTGAGGACCAACCCACGCCCCGCCCAGGATCACTCGGTCCGCGATCCCGTCGAACGCCGCGACCCGTTCCCGGCATTCATCCGGCTCGCCGGCGATGGCCAGCGAATCGACCATCGGCAGTGAGAGCTCCGTCATCGTGCCGAGATCGCCCGAGGCGAACGCGTCCCTTAGTGGATCAACGAGGTCGTCGAATCCGTAACGGGCCAGCAGCGGCCGGTAGGTCCTGGTGGTGGCGTAGAAGCCGATCTGCAGGGCCGCCTCCCGCCTCGCCGTCTCTCGATCGTGCGACACCTGGACGATGGCGCCGGTGCTCACGTTCACCGCGTTAGGGTCTCGGCCGGCCTCTTTCGCACCTCGCAGAACCGCGGGGCGAAGCACTTCCTTCACGTAGTCGGCGTTGGTCATGGGATGCCCCAGAACGCCCTCGGCGCACCGTCCCGCGGTCTCGGCCATCCCAACGTTGACCGCCGCCAGGTAGACCGGGACCGGCGACGCGGGCGGGGTCGCCCCCGGAAACGGCCCCATGGTGACGTTGTAGAACCGGCCGCGATGCTGGGGCGGCGGGCCCCCGAAGGATTCCCAGACACGCCGCATGACCTCGACCGCCTCGGCGATCTTCGGCGCGGGGTGCTCGAACGGAACGGAGAAACGCAGTTCGTTCACCCGCTTGACCTGCGTCCCCAAGCCCAGAACGAAGCGGTCGTCCGAGAGCTCGGCGAGATCGCGGGCCGCCATTGCGGTGACGGTGGGGCTCCTGGTGAACGCCAGGGCGATGTCCGTTCCCACGGTGACCCGGGACGTCGCCGCGGCGACCACCGCCGCCTGAACGAAGGCAGATCGGGCCGTTTCGGCCACCCACACGCTCTCGAAGCCCGCTTCTTCGACCATCCTCGCCAGACCGGCCTGTTCCCGAAGGTCGCCCCCGATGACGACCCCGAGATCCACGGAGCTAGTGCGTCACGTCCTGCGACGAGGCGCGGAGCCGGGTCGCCATGACCTTCAGCATCTTGGACGCGATCGACGGGTTCTGCTCGATGAAGCTCTTGAAGTCCCACTGGGTGAGACCGATGGTCGTGACGTCGCTCTCCGCGACCACCGTCGCGGTACGAGGGCCTCCGTCGAGGAGGGAGATCTCGCCGAAAAAGTCTCCCGCGCTGAGCTGCTTTCGGCGCGTCCCACCGACGTCCACGTTGGCCGTTCCGTTGACGATGAGGAAGAAGCCCACTCCGGACTCCCCTTCCCTCGCCAGGGTCGAACCCGACCGATGCGTCACTTCCTTCGCCGCACCGGCGATCCGCTCGAGGTCCTTCCGCGAAAGCTCCGAGAAGATGGGGACCTTCCCCAGCAACTCCGCCGTCTCACTCGATCGCACGCTCTCTCCGTTCGTCGTGGGGGCCGTGATTGTATCCAAGCCGCCCGAATTCGAAATCGCTTACCCTCCGTCCCGATGCCGAGCTCCAGCCCCGAGGGCCACCAAGCCATCGTCATCGGCGCCGGGCCGGCCGGGCTCGCCGCAGCGGCGATGCTCCAGCGCGAGGGCGTCGAGACGCTCGTCCTGGAACGTGACGCCGTCGCCTCGAGCTGGCGTCGGTTCTACGACCGGCTCCATCTCCACACGGTGCGATGGCTTTCCGGTTTGCCCGGGCTTCCGATCCATCGAAGCGAGGGGCGATGGGTCCCGCGCGATGGCGTGGTGGCGTACCTCGAGCGGTACTCGCGGTATCACCGTCTGAAGGTGCGAACCAACGTCGAGGTCCGGCGAATCGAGCGGCGCGGTGAGCGGTGGGTGCTCCACGCCGACGAGGATTCCTTCGACGCCAAGTTCGTCGTCATCGCCACCGGGTTCAATCGCGAACCGTTCTTGCCCGACTGGCCGGGGATGAAGACGTTCCAAGGCGAGTTGCTGCACTCCATCGATTACCGCAACCCGGAGCCGTACCGAGGTCGAGAGGTCCTGGTGGTCGGCACCGGCAATTCCGGCGCGGAGATCGCGGTCGACCTGGTCGAAGGGGGCGCCCGCCACGTCATGATCTCGGTCCGAACGCCGCCCAACATCCTCCGTCGTGATGTCGCCGGGTTCCCCTCGCAGGTCGTCGGGGTCCTTGCGCGTCGCCCCCCGGTGCCGGTGGTCGACCGGGTTTCGATTGCGATGCAGCGCCTGACGGTGGGGGACCTCGCTCCGTACGGGATGCCGGCTCCCGCAAAAGGACTGAAGAGCAGGGCGAACGAGGACGCGATCCCGATCCTCGACGTCGGGCTGATCGATCTGGTGAAACAGCGGCGCGTCGAAGTGGTTGCTGCGGTTGAGGGCTTCGACGGCGACCAGGCGATCCTGAGTGACGGCCGGCGGGTCCGGGCGGACGCCGTGATCGCCGCGACGGGCTTTCGACGCGGGCTCGAACCACTGGTCGGTCAGTTCGGCGTGATCGGCCCGAACGGTCGGCCGGCAGTTCACGGTCCGGAAACGGACCCCCGCGCACCCAACCTGTACTTCATCGGGTTCAGCAATCCGCTCAGTGGAAATCTGCGCGAGGTGGCGATCGACGCGAAGCGGATCGCCCGAGCCGTCAGGCGGAAAGCGGAATCTCGGCCCAGACCTTCGTCTCGTGGTTCCGCTCGGTCCCCCACCGTTCGGCCAACCGGTCGACGATGTCGAGCCCTCGGCCGTGGTGGTCACGCGGGACTTGACGCTCAATGAGTGGCCGCCGGCCACTGTCGACCACTTCCACCCGCACGCGCTTGGGGAGCACCTTGACCACCATCACGATCGGATCCCCGCTCTCCGCGCCGCCATGCACGACGGAGTTCGTGACCAGCTCAGACACCATGAGCCGAAGGTCGTCGAGCCGGCCCGGAGGGACGATGGAGTCGAGCGCGCGGAGCGTCTGTCTGGCCTCACGGGGCGCTGTGAGCTTCGGTTTTAGTGTGTGCACGATCTTCACGGGCGGGCTCCGCGGTCGTGTCGTCAGTACGTTGTCGTACTCATTACCCAGGTCTGGGTCGGCTGACGCAAGAAAAAGGGCGCCGGTCCCGGCG
>DASVPT010000047.1:0-4044 GCA_036389535.1 Actinomycetota bacterium | reverse complement strand
CCCTTCCTCGGACATGGGCCCCGTCATCTCGGACGAACAGCTGAGAACGATCGAGCGTTACGTCGAGATCGGAAGGGACCAGGGAGCAGACGTGCTCACCGGCGGCGACCGAGCGGTGGTCGAAGGCCATGACCGGGGCTTCTACTACAAGCCGACCATCCTCACGGGCGTGGACAACGGGAAGACGGTGGCGCGCGAGGAGATCTTCGGACCCGTTCTGGCCGTCATTCCGTTCGAGGACGACGACGAAGCCATACGGATCGCGAACGAGTCGACGTACGGGCTCGCCGGCGGCGTGTGGTCGGGCGACAACACCAGAGCGCTGAAGCTCGCCGATCGCCTTCGAACCGGCACCGTCTGGATCAACGATTGGCACATGATCAATCCCCGCTATCCGTTTGGCGGCTACCGGCAGTCCGGCACGGGACGCGAGCACGGCGAGATCGGGTTCAACGAATACCGAGAGGTGAAGCACATCCACCTCGACCTCGGCGGGCCGGTGCGCGAGCGACACCCGTGGTGGGACCTGGCCGTGCCGAAGCCGGAGCGGCCATCCGCACCCGGTCCCGACATGCCCGGCTCCAAGCCAGCCGGCTGACCGGATGGCACAGCCGACCCGCCAGGAAGCGATCAGTGTCCTGAACGAAGGACACGCCGAGATTCACCGCCTGCTGGACGGCATTCCGGAGGCCGAGCTGGTGCGCCTCGGGACCATCGGAGGCGGCGAGTGGTCAGCCAAGGACCTCATCGGGCACATCGCCACGTGGGAAGAACTGGCCGTTCGAACGCTGGAGGAGTGGCGGCGCGGCGAGAAGCCGTGGGTGGAGCATGACGACGGACCGTTCGGAGACTCCGGTCAGGACGGGATCGACGCGTTCAACGCCCAAAACATCGACAAGAAGCGGCCCCTGTCGCTGCGGGACGTTCAAAACGAGGCCGACGCGATTCACGACCGCCTGATCGATGCGATCGACGGGCTGCCTGATGAAGCGTGGCGGGCCAAAGCGACCTATCCCACAAGCCAGGATCGCCGGCGAACCCTGTCCGCGCTTTTGGGCGGGATCCTCGGCGCGCCAAAGCGGCCATTTGGGCACGCGTTCGCACACCTTCCCGACGCCGAGTCCTTCGCGGCGTCGATCCGCCCGACCGGCGTCTAGTCGAGCGGCGCCCCGGGAACCGCCCCCGGCGCAGGGGCGTGGTTCTGATCCTTCTTCAACGTCTCGGGCGTCCCCATCACGAAGAGAAGCCCGAGCAGGGCGGGCAGTCCCATCACGGCAAACGCGGCCTTGAAGCCGAAGGCACCGGCCACGACCCCGCCGACCAGTGGCCCAAGAACGAACCCGAGGTCTCCGGCGAACCGAAAGATTCCGACGGCCATTCCGGACTCATGTGGCGGGGTGATGTCGGAGAGCATGGCCGCGGGTGTCGAGGCGGCCGCGCCGGACGCCAGACCGACCAGGCCCATGAGCACCCCGAGGCTGAACGGAGACTTCGCCCAACCGAGGGTCGCACCGAGGAGCGCGAGAAGCGCCATCGACGGGACGGCGACTCGCTTCCGTCCCATCTTGTCCGCCACGCTCGCCGACGGATAGAGGACCAGGAACTCGGCGCCGACCGCGACGGTGAACACGAGACCCACGCCGACCGCCGACATTCCCAGGCCTTCTTTGCCGAACAGGGGAACCAGCGTGTCGTATCCGCCCGCCACGAACCAGAAGAAGGAGAGGTTGAGAACGAGGACGGTCAGAAACGCGCGGTTCCGAAGGAGCTCGGCGATCTGCGACGTGAGCCGCCGGCGCGGCGGCACCGCGGCGTGGCCCTCTGAAGGGCCACGATCCTCGTCCGGTGGTTCGGTTGCCTTGGGCGCGTCCCGCATGAATCTCGAATAGAGCAGCGCCGAGAAGAAACAGAGCCCCGCGTACAGGATCAGCGGACTGTTCAGACCGAACAGCTGGGCCACCAGGCCGCCGATCGGCCCACCGGCGATGATTCCGACGTTGAGCGAGCCATAGAAGACACTCAACGTCCTGGCCATTCGCTCGCTCGGCACGACCTTCAGCAGGTAGCTGTACAGCGCCGCCAGGAACACCGCCGAGCCGCCGCCGCCGGCGCCGCGAAAAAGCACCGCCAGCAGAAAGTTCGGCGCCAGGCCCGCGGCCAGGGCAGACACCCCGACGATCAGCAGGCCCGCCATGGCCGAGCGTCGCTCGCCGTATCGGTCGATGATGGGCCCGGCGACCGGGTCGAAGATCAGCCGGGCGAACGCGAACACGGAGATCAGGAGGCTGGCGACCTGATAGCTGACTTTGAACGAGCGGGCGTACAGCGGAAGGATCGGCGCGATGATCCCGAACCCGAGCATCACGACGAACACGATCAGGATGACGCTTCGAACGGCGGGGTCGGCGAGGATGAGCCGGAGTCCGGCCTTCTCCTTGACAGCTGCGCCGGACATGCGGCCCAGTGTAGGGAGCGAAAAGAAAGCCAGAGGGGGAACCATTGAGGCACCCCCCCTGGCCAATGCAGCGCCCGAGCGCCCTCCCGTGCGCTGCAAGTGTGATGAGACCGGAGCGTTCCAGCTTCGGTACCAGGCGGTACTTATGTTGTCGGCAAATGACATCGTTTTTCTGAAGCGCACGTCTTGATGTTTTCGACTGTCGGCGAGCGAAGTGGGGCTTTGATCGCAGCGGCGCTCGTGACCTGCGGGGGCGAGGCACCCCGAAGAGGCCGGGCGCTCGAGGAAGGGGCCGTCCATCGACCCGGAGCACTCGCCTGGCGCGACGGAATCATCACGTACGCGGGCCCGGCGGATGAACTGCGCATGGACGATGACGCCGCAGAGCCGAGGCGGGTTCCGAGTGCGGTTCTTCCGGGCTTCGTCGACTGCCACACCCACCTGCCGTTCTACGGGTGGAGAGCTGACGAGTTCGAGGCACGCCTGGCCGGACGGTCGTATCGCGATCTCCACGGCGAGGGAGGGATCTATCGAAGCGCCCGGCTGCTGGCGGAGGCGTCCGACGACGAGGTCATGGATTTCTCCCGCGTCCTGACCACGGAGATGCTGGCGCACGGGACCACCGCGCTGGAGCTCAAGACCGGCTATGGGCTTTCGGTTGAAGCCGAGCTTCGCCAGGCCAGGCTGGCTCGCCAGCTCGCAGAGTCCATTCCGCAGAGCGCCACCGTCACGCTTCTCGCCTGTCACGCCGTGCCACACGGGCGATCGCGGGAGCAATGGGTGTCCGAGGTCTGCGCGGAGCTCATCCCGGCGGCGGCGGCCGAGGAGCTCGCCGACGCCGTGGACGTCTACGTGGAAGACATCGCGTTCAGCGTGGACGACCTGAGAAGGGTGGCCGACGCCGCCGGCGAGCACGGCCTCGCGGTGAGAACGCACGCCGACCAGCTGGGGGCATCGGGAGCCGCGGAGGCCGTGGCACAGGTTGGCGCGGTCAGCGCGGACCACCTCAACCACATTGGCAACGAAGGAATCGACGCGATGGCACGCGCGAAGACGATCGGGGTGCTCCTGCCGGTGTCGACGCTGGTTCTCCGGGCCGAACCGCCGCCCGTGTCACGACTGGTGGAGGCCGGCGTCGCCCTCGCCATCGCCACCGATTTCAACCCGGGAACGTCGCCCTGCCTCTCGATGCCACAGGTGATCCAGACCGCCGGTTCGCTCTACGGTCTTCCGACCACCGCCGCGATCTCCGCCGCGACCGTCAACGCAGCGTGCGTCCTGAGCCGAGAGAAGGAATTCGGGTCGCTCCGGCCTGGCCTTGGAGCGAACTTCGTCGTCATCGACGATCCCGATCCGGCAATGATCGCGTATCGCCCGGGGCACAATCCCGTAGTCGAAACCTGGATCGAGGGCGAGCGGGTCTTCGCTCGCGACTGACGCCTCGCCACCTCAGGCCAGCGGCCCGACCTCGGCCTCGACCGCCTCGACAAGAGCACCGGATTGGACGAGCGCACTGACCTCGTCGATGTCGGGCTTGAGCACCCGATCGTCCTCCATATGCGGAATCAACTCCCGGATCGCTCGCAGCG
>DASVPT010000046.1:0-6221 GCA_036389535.1 Actinomycetota bacterium | reverse complement strand
CTGGACACGGTGGAGGGAAGCAGCACCGCGACCTGAGAAGCCGCGAAGGCCGCCACCACGCCGAAGAGACCCACGGTCATGGCGATCCGAAGGTCGGCGTTTCGGGCTCGAAGGTTGTTCACCGTCCCAACGATCGCCGTCGGGATGATCACGAGCAGCGACGTACCCTTGGCGACCGGGTCGGGGACGGAGAAGAGCAGCACCAGAGCCGGCACGATGACGATTCCCCCGCCGACGCCAAGGAGTCCGGCCAGTGCTCCGGCCACCACACCGATCACCACCAGCCCCGCGGCGGTTCCGAACCCGAGGGGCGCTCGGCCCATCGCCTCGGCAGCCGGGATGAACAGCCGGATCGCCGTGAGCAGTAGAAAGATGGCAAAGAGCACGGCCAGCCACGTCTTCGGCACGACCTGCAGCGCCCTGGTTCCCACCAACGCGCCAGCTGCGGCCCCGGCGATCAACACGGCGCCGACGGACCAGTCCACGGAATGTTTCACCGCGTAGCCGGCGACCCCGGCGAACGCGATCGGGACGATCGCCGCGAGGGACGTCCCGTGGGCCAGCCGCTGATCCATCCGCATCAACAGCACGAGCCCCGGAACGATGAGAATGCCTCCGCCCACCCCGAACAGTCCCGAGAGG
This sequence comes from Actinomycetota bacterium, assembly GCA_036389535.1. Taxonomy (GTDB): domain Bacteria; phylum Actinomycetota; class UBA4738; order UBA4738; family UBA4738; genus JALYGK01. Next base: position 5,579 of record DASVPT010000046.1, on the reverse strand, counting down.
AAGCCGGCCACCACGCCGACCGCCGCGGCGCCGATCCACTCGCGGCGCGCGGTCGCTTTCGTCAAACGGCGAAGGCCCGAAGGTGCTGCAGGATGGTCTCGGCCAGGGCATCGTCGCCGTCAGTCTGAAGGATGCCCTCGGACAGGAAGTACTCCGCCGGCGCTCGACGCCCGGCCACCAGGGCGAAGGCGTACGCCCGCCCGTAGATCTGCGCGTCCGGCGCTTTCCCCGGCGAGGGAGACTCCCGCGGCGCCAGCCCGTAGTGCCAGGAGCCTCCTCCGACGGAATCAAGATCGATCTGAACGCTCTTGCCCGGCATCCTTATCCCCGCCAGTCCGAGCGCGTAGGGGATCATTCGAATCGCCAGGTCGTTCACACAAAAGATCGGGGCGTGCTCCAGGCGGGGCGGGTTTCCTCCTCCGGCCAGGATGTCCTCTCCATGCATCCACCACTCGACGACGCGTTCCTGCACCAGATACGGCACGCCGATCCTTCCGGCGATCCAGTCGACCTTCCGCGTCGCCCACTCCTCATCGGTCACCTTTGCCGCGCGCGACAGGAAGAGGTCGGCGGCCTGGCCCCACTCCCGGACGATCACCCGGAACGGCTCCTCCGCGCGGCGCTTGACCGCGTATTGGTTGAAGGCCTCCAGCGTCATCGGTTCGTCGTCGAGGCCCTTTTGGAACTCCTCGACCTCGGCAGGGGTCTCGTCGCCCATCACGGCTGCGGCGGCGACGTCGCTCGCGGCGAGGTGGGCGATGACGTCGCGGTTCCGCCATCCCTCAGCGGCGCTTTCCTGCTCCCATGCCTGGGGCGGCGTGTACTGAATGGTCCGTCCGACGGCTTCTCGCTCGGCGCGCGCGACGCCAAGCAACCAGGTTCGATCGAGAGGGCTCAACGCAGCAGCGGCTCGGTTTCGATGACCTCGACCCGGTCACCCGGACGGACGGCTCCGCCAGCCACGACTCGGGCGAGCATTCCACGGCGTCCGCTGAGCTCCGTCATCAGGCCGGGACGGATCGCTTCCATGTTCCGGCACGGGGTGCATTCCTTGGTGATCTCGACGTGAGCGTCTCCGAGCTGAATGGTCGTGCCCGGCCGAAGCCCCATCACGTCGACCCCGCGAACGGTCAGGTTCTCGCGGATGTCACCTGGCGAAAGGTTCAGCGCATCCAGCGTTTCGACGTCGACCAGAAGGAGCTGACGAGCAGATTCGGGCGAGAAGTGATCGTCGCCCTCCAGACCGCCTTGGGAGAGCCGTCCTTCGGAAAGCGGCTCCATGGGAGATCCGCGGCCACGGCATCGCTGAACGGAGACGACCGATGCGTTCACTGGCGCAGATTGTAGCCTGGGCCTCGTGCGGGTCCTGGTGGCGCCGGACAAGTTCAAGGGAACGCTGACGGCGCCGGAAGCCGCGCAGGCCATCGCCACCGGTTGGCGCCGCGGCGACCCCTCGTCCGAGGTCGAAACCATTCCCATGGCGGACGGGGGAGAGGGCACGCTCGACGCGCTCGTCTCGGCACTCAACGGCGAGCGATTCACCGAACGAGTCGCGGGGCCGCTCGGAGATCCGGTCACCGCCGAGTTCGGCGTGGTCGAGGCGCGCGAGGGACGGACCGGGGTGGTCGAGATGGCGCGAGCGTCCGGCCTGGAGCTGCTGTCGCCCGGGCGCCGCGAACCAAAACGCACCACGACTCGAGGGACCGGCGAGCTGATCCTGGCGGCATGCCGCCAGGGGGTTCGGCGCGTCGTCGTCTGCATCGGTGGAAGCGCCACGAACGACGCGGGGGCCGGCATGGCCCAGGCGTTGGGCGCGCGCCTCCTCGATGCCGGAGGGAGAGAGATCCGGGCCGGCGGTGCGGCGCTCCTGGACCTGGCCAGAATCGACGTCACCACGATGGACCGAGCGGTCTCCGGCGTCGAGTTCCTGGTGGCCACCGATGTCGACAACCCGCTCACGGGTCCGACCGGTGCCTCGTCGGTGTACGGGCCGCAGAAGGGAGCCTCGGCCGAGGACGTTCGGCTGCTCGACGACGCGCTTCGGCACTTTGCCGCCGTGGTGTATCGGGATCTCGGCGTGGATATCCGCGAAGTCCCGGGGGCCGGAGCCGCCGGAGGGCTGGGTGGCGGATTGATCGCGTTCTTTGGCGCGAAGCTTCGCCGCGGGATCGACGTGGTGATGGAAGCGGTCCGCTTCCGGACCCGAATGGAAGGCGCCGACCTCGTCGTGACCGGGGAGGGCCGACTCGACGAGCAGTCGCTTCGTGGGAAGGTTGTCGACGGCGTCATCGGCGTGGCCAACGAGCTGCGCATCCCGGTGATGGTGCTGTGCGGCGAACAGAGGATCGAGGTCCCAGGCATCGAGGTGCACTCGCTGATCGAGCGGTTTGGCCGCGAGGCAGCGTTTGATCGGGTGCGCCAGGTCCTGCCAGACCTGGCGGCCGAGGCGGCCGGTCGAGCGAGATCGGAGAGAGCTGACGATCAGAGCGGTTGAGCGATTCCTTCAGGCGGCCTCGGAGAAGGGGCTCTCCATCGAGGTTCGTCGTTTTCCGGAGGAAACCCGAACCGCGGCCGATGCAGCTCGAGCCATTGGATGCGGCGTCGACCAGATCGTGAAGTCGCTGGTGCTGATGGCCGACGGCGAGCCGTTCCTCGCGTTGACGTCCGGGTCAAACAGGGCCGATCCGCGGCGACTGGCCGAGCTCCTCCGCGCCGCCGAGGTTCGGCGTGCCACTCCCGACGAGGCCAGGGCCGCCACAGGGTTCGCCATCGGTGGAACCCCGCCGTTTGGCCATCCCGGCAGGCTTCGGGTCCTGATGGACGCCGACCTCACCCGCCACGACGTGGTGTGGGCGGCCGCGGGGGCGCCGGACGCGGTGTTTCCCATCGCGCCAGAAGAACTGTTGTCGGCAACCGGCGCCGAGATCGCCGAGTTCAAGGAGGATCAAGCGTGAAGTTTCAGCTGAGCTGCTGGGCCAGGCCGATGATGATGCCCTCCGGACCCCGCATGAAGCAGAGCCGGTAGCTGTCTTCGTACTGCGCGATCTCACCGACGAGCTCGGCACCTCGGTGGCGCAGGCGGGCAACGACGTCATCGATGTCCTCGACGGCGAACATGATCCGGCGTATTCCCAGCGCGTTCGCGGGGGCGTCCTCCGGCTCGGTTTTGACCGCCGGCGGCGTGTGGAACCTCGTCAGCTCCACCCGGCCGTGGCCGTCCGGGGTTCGCATCATGGTGATGTCGGCGCGGACGTCGGTGAGCCCAACGACGGCGCCCACCCAGCCTCCTTCAACCGTCGTTTCGCCCTCCAGCTCCATCCCGAGCTCGGCGAAGAAGTCCCTGGCGGCCACGAGGTCTTCGACGACGATGAGAACGTTGTCCATCCGAGTGGGCATATCCCTCGGAGCATAGGGTCGGGGGGAATCTCAGGCTCCGTCAGCAGCCGGAATCGTCCTGTTCGGCAGCTATAATCGAGACCGTAATCCCTCGAAGGAGCTCGAAATGGTTGCCCTCTCTCAAACGGCTGCAGGCAAGGTCAAGGAACTCCTGGAGCAGGAAGGCCGGTCCGACATCGCGCTTCGCGTGGCGGTCCAGCCCGGTGGCTGCTCGGGGCTTCGCTACGCCATGTATCTGGACGACCAGATCGCCGATGGTGACACCACCGCCGAGCAGTTCGGCGTCAGGGTTGTCGTCGACCGGATGAGCGTTCCGTATCTCAGCGAAGCCAAGATCGACTTCGTGGACTCGCTCGAGGCCTCTGGGTTCACCATCGACAACCCGGTGGCTCAGGGAAGCTGCGCCTGCGGTCACTCCTTCCACTAAGAAGCGCAGAGCCACAGACAGACCGGCGCGGGGCGCTCTGACGCCCTTCCCAGGAGTCCGATGACAGCGAAAAGCGTCGTAGAGAAAGAACGAGTCGTCGTTCGGTTCGCCGGCGACTCTGGCGACGGCATGCAGCTCACCGGTGACCGGTTCACCAGCGCCACCGCGGTCCTCGGAAACGACCTGGCGACGCTTCCCGACTTCCCAGCCGAGATTCGAGCACCGGCCGGCACGCTTCCAGGCGTCTCCGCGTTTCAGATCCACTTCTCTTCGCGCGACATCCTGACGCCGGGCGACGAGCCGAACGTCCTGGTCGCCATGAATCCCGCGGCGCTCAAGACCAACCTCAAGGACCTGGAAAAGGGCGGCGTCCTCATCGCCAACGAGGACGCCTTCCTGGAGCGAAATCTGGAGAAGGCCGGGTACACCTCGAACCCGCTGGACGACGGTTCGCTCGATGGCTATCAGCTGTTCCGGGTTCCGATGACCTCGATCACGCTCAGGGCCACCGAGGGAACCGCGGTCTCCAAGAAGGAGGCGGAGCGGGCGAAGAACTTCTTCGCGCTGGGGCTGGTGTCGTGGATGTACGGGCGTCCAACCGACGTCACGATCCGCTGGATCGAGAAGAAGTTCGGCAGCAAGCCCGCCATCAAGGACGCGAACCTGGCGGCGTTCCGCGCCGGATACAACTTCGGCGAGACGACCGAGCTCTTCGCGCACACCTACGAGGTCAAGCCGGCCACCGTCACGCCGGGCACCTACCGGAACGTTTCCGGGAACACCGCCCTGGCATGGGGCCTCATCGCTGCCAGTGTGAAGAGCGGCGTCCCGATCTTCTACGCGAGCTACCCGATCACCCCGGCATCCGAGCTGTTGCACGAGCTCTCCCGCCACAAGAACTTCGGCGTGCGGACCCTGCAGGCGGAGGACGAGATCGCCGCCGCGGGCGCGGCGCTCGGGGCTTCGTTTGGCGGGCACATCGGCGTCACCGGGACGAGCGGCCCGGGCCTGGATCTCAAACAGGAAACGCTGGGTCTGGCGGTGGCGCTGGAGCTGCCCATGGTGATCGTGGACATCCAGCGGGCCGGACCTTCCACCGGGATGCCCACCAAGACGGAGGCGGCCGACCTGTTCGCGGCCATCTACGGGCGCCACGGCGAATCTCCCATGCCGGTGGTCGCCTCGTACACGCCGGCACAGTGCTTCCACGCGGCCATCGAGGCCGTTCGCATCGCCGTCAAGTTCAGGACGCCGGTGATCCTTCTTTCCGACACATTCCTCGGCAACTCGAGCGAGCCGTGGCGGCTCCCGGACATCAACGGGCTTCCCCAGATCGAGCCACGCTTCGCCACCCAACCCAACCACGACGACGGCTTCATGCCGTACCTGCGTGACGAGAACCTCAGCCGACCATGGGCCGTGCCGGGGACTCCTGGCCTGATCCATCGGATCGGGGGCCTGGAGAAGGAGGACGTCACCGGCGATATCTCCTACGACGCGGCGAACCACGAGCGAATGACGCACCTCAGGGCGGCGAAGGTCGCCAAGATCGCGGACGACATCCCCTTGCTCGAGGTGGACGACCCGGACGGTGACGCCGAGCTCTTCGTACTGGGGTGGGGAGCCTCGTACGGAAGCATCAAGGCGGCCGTTCGCAGAGTGCGACAGGGCGGTCGGAAGGTGGCCTCGGCGCATCTGACGCATTTGAACCCCCTGCCGAAGAACACCGAAGAGGTGTTGCGCCGATACCGAAAGG
>DASVPT010000045.1:0-17232 GCA_036389535.1 Actinomycetota bacterium | reverse complement strand
ACCTCGAAGACGACGGAGCGCGGAACGCCGTCGAGGAGCCAGGCCATGAGTCGCTGATCGATGAGCGCGGTTGCGAAGCGCCGATCCGCGCAGAGAACGGTGAACTCACGGTCGAAGTCCGCGGATTCGAACCGAACCTTCGGCCGATCTGACGTGGCGGCGGCGGGTCCGCGAACGATGGTTAGGGGCGGGCACTCGGCGGGGAGCTCGCCGAGCGCGGCGAATTGCCACTCGGTGTATGTCCACCCGACGTCGCTTCCGCCGTAGGTCTCATACCGAACGTCGAAACCCTTGAGCTCGCACCCAAGGATCCGTCCCCACATCACGTTTCGAAGCTCCACGCCCCGCTGCTGAAACACATCGAACGGCAAGCCGGCCGCGGTGAGCCCGAAGGGATCCGTAGGAGAAAACGACAGCCCGAACTTGTCCGCGAGGTAGGGGACACGCTGGTCCCTGACTTTTCGCATCGGGCGGCGCACCGCCACGATGGCGATCACGGCCGCGACCACCAGGACAGCGCCCGTCGAAGTAAGGGCGGAGGCGTGCGCGACCGCGCCTACCAGGAGGAGGAGGACGCCCACGATGAAGCAGAGAAACCCGAGGAGGATCAGCACACCGAGTGCGCCGCCCTTCTTGCGCGAAAGGCGCGGAGCGTCTGCGAAAGGGCCGCGAGCCGGATTCACGCGGTGGAGTGTCGCCGAAACGCCGCGGCAGCGCCAACGGCCAAGCAACTAGGCTTCGGCAGATATGGCCACTGACGATCAGGGCGACGCGGTTCTGTACGACACGCATGGATCCGGCGCGTGGCTCACCATCAACCGGCCGGAGCGTCGAAACGCGCTCAACCCGAGCGTCATCGAGGGGCTCCTCGCCGGGCTGGATCGAGCCGCCCGCGATGAAGCCGTGAGCTCCGTCGTACTGACGGGCGCCGGCGACAAGGCTTTTTGCGCCGGGGCGGACCTCGGCGGGATGGTTCCCGACGGTGGCAGGGTCGCCGAGCACCACCGCCGAGGGCGGATCGGGGATCTGTTGCTCGGCATGAACCGCCACCCCAAGCCGATCGTCGCCCGGGTCGGTGGCGCCGCCCTGGCGGGTGGCTTCGGGCTGATGCTTGCATGCGATCTGGTCGTGGCGGCCGACGATGCGGAACTCGGGACGCCGGAGATCAACCTGGGCCTGTGGCCGTTCATGATCAGCGCGGTGATTCGCCGAAACGTCCCCCGCAAGATCGCCCTCGAGATGATGCTCACCGGCCGGCGGTTCTCGGCATCGGAAGCAGCGCAGTGGGGCATCGTGAACCGTGTGGTTCCGCGTTCGGATCTGGACGCCGCGGTCCAAGAGCTAACCGAAGAGCTGGGCCGGAAGAGTCCGCTGATCCTCAGACTGGGGAAGGAGTCGTTCTACCGATCGGAGGACATGACGCTGGAAGAAGCCCTCGCCTATCTGAATGCCATGCTCACGGTGGATCTCGAGAGCGAGGATGTCGCCGAAGGAGTGAGCGCGTTTCTCCAGAAACGCCCCCCGGAATGGCGCGGGCGATGAGTGGACGATTCCAGATTCACAGCAGGTGGGGGCGGTTCGCGGCGTATGGGCTCATCGGGTGGTGCGCCGAGGTCCTTTTCACCGGCGTCCACGACTTCGTTCGATTTCGAGACTCCCGGCTTCCGTCGCGAACCAGCATCTGGATGTTTCCGATATACGGGCTGATGGCGCCGCTGTACGAACCGTTGCACGAGGCCCTCCGGGACCGGCCCGTGCCACTCCGCGCCGCCGCCTACGGGGCGGGATTTCTGGCCATCGAATACGCGACGGGGTCGGTGCTTCGGCGATTCCTCACCGACGCGCCGTGGGACTACTCGTACGCGAGGCGGCACGTCAATGGATTGATCCGGCCGGACTACTTTCCGATCTGGGCTGCCATGGGGGTGGCCATGGAACCCGTGCACGACATCCTCACGGGACGCCGCTCCGTTTAGATCCGAGATACAGTCGAACCGAAGCGAGCCCGGGCAGGCATCGGGAGATTGCTCCCGGCGAAGGGCTCCAGGAGGTTCATATGGGTGATTCAGCCGGTCCGTCCACGGACCAACCATCCGCCGCGCCCCCGTCTTCACCGCCCCGCACCGAGGTCACGTATCAGTACGAGGGGCCGGACCTGCGCGGCCACGCGGAGGCCCTTCGCCAAAAGCGCGACGAGTTCCTGCAGATGGGCGGGGCCGAGCGGGTGGAACGGCAGCACGCCGCCGGAAAGCTCACCGTTCGAGAGCGTCTGGATCAGCTATTCGACCCGGGCTCGTTCAGCGAGTTCGCGTTGCTCGCCCACCACCAGTCGGTGGCTCCCTCCATGCAGGGGAAGGTCACGCCGGCGGACGGGTGCGTGTGCGGTGTCGGGCTGATCGACGGGCGGCGGGTCGCGGTGATCGCGTACGACTTCACCGTGATGGCCGGCTCCATCGGAATGGTGGGCGAGCTCAAGGCCACGCGGATGCGCGAGCTGGCTCTTCGCGAACGCATCCCGCTGGTGTGGCTGATCGATTCGGCCGGCGCGCGGATCCAGGAGACGACCGGCTCGATGTTCGCCCGGACCGGCGACCTGTTCCGCGAGCAGGTCATCATGAGCGGCGTCGTACCGCAGGTCGCCGCCATGATGGGACCCGGCGCGGCGGGTACCGCGTACATTCCGGGCCTGGCCGACTTCGTGCCGATGGTCAAGGGAACGTCGCACATGGCCCTGGGTGGGCCGCCGTTGGTCAAGGCGGCGGTCGGGGAGGACGTCACGGCCGAGGAGATGGGCGGCTCGCAGGTGCACACCAAGATCAGCGGCGTCGCCGATCTCGAGGTCGAATCGGACGAAGACTGTCTGCGAGCGGTTCGCAAGTACCTCGGGTACTTCCCGCCCTCGAACCTGGAGCCGCCCCCGATCCGCGAGTCCGAGGATCCTGCTGATCGGCGGTGCGAGGAGCTGTACGACATCGTTCCGGCCAATCCGCGTCAGGCGTTCGACGTACGCAAGGTCATCGCCACGATCGTCGACGACGGGGACTTCTTCCCGATGAAACCCGACTGGGCGAGGAACCTCGTGACGGGCTTCGCACGGTTCGGGGGGCGCCCGGCGGGCATCGTGGCGAATCAGCCGATGTTTCTGGGCGGAGCGTTGGACGTGAACGCCGCCGACAAGGCCGCTCGGTTCGTGTGGCTCTGCGACGCCTTCGGCATCCCGCTCGTCTTCCTCATGGATTGCCCCGGCTTCCTTGTGGGCTCCGCCGTGGAGAAGCAAGGGATCATTCGTCACGGCGCCAAGATGCTCTTTGCCGTGGCAGAGGCCACCGTGCCGAAGGTGACCGTGGTGACCCGAAAGGGATACGGCGCCGGGTACTACGTCATGTGCGGCCGGGCGTACGAACCGGACGTCATCGTGGGCTGGCCCACCGCGGAGATCGCGGTGATGGGGCCGGAGGGGGCGGTGAACATCATCTTCCGCAAGCAGATCGAGTCGGCCGGCGACGGCGACGCGCAAGCGATCGTTCGAAACCAGTTGGTGGAGACCGTCCGCCAGCAGATCAACGCCTACATCGCGGCCGGATGGTCCTTTGTCGACGATCTGATCGACCCCGCCGACACTCGCTCCACGATCGTGCGGGGGCTCGCCATGGCGGAGACGAGGAAGATGGAGCGCCCGTGGCGAAAGCACGGCGTGCTGCCGGTGTGACGTGGTGCAGCCCAATGTCCGCGCCTATCTCGGGAAGACACCGCAGCTCCACTCGACGGTCTTCCTTGCCCCCGGCGCGACGGTCGTCGGCGACGTGGAGATCGGCGAGCAGTCGAGCGTGTGGTTCAACGCCGTGGTTCGAGGCGACACGTCGACGGTTCGAATCGGGGCTCGGACCAACATTCAGGATGGCGCGGTCGTGCACACCGACACCGGAAAGCCCTGCCGAATCGGCGACGACTGCACCGTCGGCCACAACGCCGTCGTTCACGGATGCAACGTCGGCAACGGCTGCCTGATCGGTATGGGCGCCATCGTGCTTTCCGGCGCCGTGATCGCCGATGAGTCGCTGGTCGCAGCGGGTGCGCTCGTGCCCGAGGGTGCGGAGTTCGCGCCACGGTCGCTGATCGTCGGCTCGCCCGGCAAGGTGGTGCGAACGCTGTCTGAGGACGACGTCGAGCGGATCATTCGCCGGGGCGTGGCCACGTATCTCCGGCTGGCCCGCGAGTATTCTTCGAAAGCCACGTTGAGCAGCGAGAGATCATGACCGTCGAAGAGCCCTGCATCATTACCTGTGCGGTGTCGGGCGCCGTCGCCAACAAGCAGCAGTGCCCCGGGATCCCGTACACGCCCGAGGAGTACGCGAAAGAGGTGCGGCGCGCCCGGGACGCCGGGACCTCGATGGTGCACATCCACGCGCGGACGCCCGACGGCGTCCCCACCGTCGACCCGGCGCACTACCGCGCCATCACCCAGGCGGTGTTGGCGGAGACGCCGGACATCATCATCAACTACTCCACCGGCTGGGTTGGGTTGCCGATGGCCGAGCGCGTCGGGCACATCACGCAGCTGAAGCCCGAGATCGGCGCCCTGAACATGGGCTCGATGAACTACGCGAAGTACAGCGAGAAGCGAAAGGGCTTCGTCTTCAACTTCGTCTTCGAAAACAACTTCGAGGACATCATCTTTCTGCTGGAGAGGATGGGAGAGGCTGGGGTGAAGCCGGAATGCGAATGCTTCGACGTCGGCCATGTCGAATCGGTCGAGCCGCTCGTTCATCTCGGTGTCCTGAAGCCACCCATTCAGTTCTCGCTGATCCATGGGGTGCTCGGCGGCATCCAGGCCACGGCGCGAAATCTTGCCCACATGGCGAGCGTCGTCCCGGCCGGCTGCACGTGGGGCGTGATCGCCATCTCGCGGGATCAGTGGACGATGGTCGGGGCCGCGGCGGCGCTCGGGGGCAACGTTCGGGTCGGCTTCGAGGACAACTTCTACGTGCCGTCGGGCGACATGGCCAGCTCGAACGGAGAGCTCGTGGAGGCCGCGGCGTCCATCGTTCGGCTTCAAGGCAGAAAGGTTGCGGAGCCGGCCGAGGCCAGAGCGCTGCTTTCCTTGCCCGCCGACCCCGACCGCTCGCCGGTTCTCCGCTGAGGTGGCCGACGTCCTCGCCGAGATGGTGGCGAACGTGTGGCGGGTGCTGGTCTCCGCCGGCGACAGCGTCGGCGCCGGCGACGCGCTGGTCATCCTGGAGTCCATGAAGATGGAGATCCCCGTCGAGTCACCGGTCGCCGGGACGGTGACGGCGGTCAATGTGCAGGAAGGCGGCGTGGTCCAGGAGGGCGACGTCATCGCCGTCGTCGAGTGACCGGCAACGAAGTGCCCTGATGCGGCTGGTGCGAGTGGAACGTGAGGACGGCTTCGCACGAGTCGTCCTGGACCGGCCGGAGCAGCGAAACGCGGTCTCCACCGAGATGCTGGGTGAGCTCGTGGCGGCGTTCGGCGACCTCGCCGTGGAGCCGGAGGTTCGCGCGGTCATCCTGGCCGGTGAGGGCAGGGACTTCTGCGCCGGCGCCGACTTCGCCGAGGTGACGATCATGCGGCCCCCGCACTACGACTACGGCCGAACCTTCGAAGAGGCGGTCGCGGTGATCGCCGACCATCCGGTGCCGGTGATCGCTCAGGTGCAGGGCGCCGCGCTCGGCGCGGGCTGTCAGATCGCCGTTGGATGCGACCTCGCCGTCGCCGCCGAAGATGCGCGGTTCGGCATTCCGGTGGCGAGGCTCGGGTTGCTCATCAACTTCGAGAACATTCAGCGGCTGGTTTTCGCGGTGGGGCCCAAGCGGGCGGCCGACATCGTGTTCGCAGGGCGGCAGCTTTCGGGGACGGAGGCCGCCGACTGGGGTCTTGTCAACGACGCGGTCCCGCGTGAGGAGCTTGCCGAACGTGCCGAAGCTCTTGCCCGCCGGATCGCCGAAGGCGCGCCGCTCTCGGTCCGAGGCTCCAAGCGCGGGATTCGCATGGTGCTCGACAACCTCTCCGTGGATCGCTCGCACGAAGGCCATCCCGTCGCGGAGTACGACATGATGGCAGCGAGCGTGTTCGACTCAGACGACCTCAAAGAAGGCATCGCCGCGTTCAAGGAGCGGCGCGCCCCGAATTTCAGGGGGAAATGACGCCTGCCCAGACAAGGATGACGGCGGGCAAGGACGCGCCGCCGAACGCGCGTCGGGGTTCGAAGCGAGCGCTCACCAGAAGGAGCCCGGCCCGGCAGCGCGCCCCGGAGATCATTCGCCGTCTGAAGGAGACGTACCCGGATGCCAAGGTCGCCCTGCGGTTCTCCAACCCCCTCGAGATGCTGGTGGCCACCATCCTTTCGGCGCAGTGCACCGACGAGCGGGTCAATCAGGTCACCAGAACGCTGTTCGAGAAGTACCGAACGCCTCAGGACTACCTGCGGGTTCCGGAGTCGGAGCTCGGCGCCGACATCCGTCCGACGGGGTTTTTCAACCAGAAGGCGAAGGCGATTCGGGGCGCGGCCGCCAAGATCGTCGAGGAGTTCGGGGGCCAGGTGCCCAAGACGATGGAGGAGCTCGACACGCTTCCCGGAGTCGCCCGCAAGACCGCGAATATCGTTCAGGGCAACTCGTATCCCGATCTCCACCGGACGGATCCGGACGCCGGCATCGCGGTCGACACACACGTTCGCCGGGTGAGCCAGCGGCTCGGCTTCACCGAGAACTCCGATCCCGACAAGGTGGAACAGGACCTCATGCCGCTGATCCCTCGCGACGAATGGTTCTCGTTCACCTACGTCCTGATCGAGCATGGGAGGCAGATCTGCAAGGCGCCCACGCCGAGGTGCGAGGTCTGCCCGGTGAACGATCTGTGCCCGTCGAGCCGGGTTTAGGCGCCGGCTCGGAGGGCGGTCGTTAGTGGGTCAGACCGGCGTCGAAACGAGCAGGCCTTTCCTCCTGGCACGCCGCAGCGCCCGGCGCTCCTCTTCGGAGAGGCCACCCCACACGCCCGAGTCCTGCCCCGTCGCCATCGCCCACTCCAGGCATTGGGCACGGACATCGCACCGCATGCACACCGACTTGGCCGCGGCCACCTGGGTCGCAGCAGGGCCGGTGTTGCCGATGGGAAAGAAGAGCTCCGGGTCTTCGTCCTTGCAGCGCGCGTGATGAACCCACTCCATGCCAAGGCCCCCCTCTTGGGTGCTGCGGACGGCTCGATTTCGTTCCGAAGCCCGTCACGCAGCAATGGCGAAGCCACTTCGGGGACCCGGAGCGCGCGGATTATACTGACGCGCTTTTGAGCGGCACAATGCTCTCGCCGAATCTCGACCGACAAATGTGGCCGGCGGTGGTGGCGCACCGCGGCGCGTCGGCCCGGTACCCCGAGAACACCCTCCCGTCCTTCGCCGGCGCGCTCGAGGCGGGTGCCGACCTGGTCGAGCTCGACGTTCGGCTGACGGCCGACGGCGTTCCGGTGATCCTCCACGACCTGGACGTTTCGGTCACCACGGACGGTTCGGGGCTGGTTCACGAGCTCACGCTGGCCGAGGTGAAGCGGCTGGACGCCGGCAAGGGCCGAGGCGAGCGAACCGAGGTCCCGACGCTGCGTGAGGCACTCGAGCTGGTCACCGGGCGGGCCGGCGTGAACATCGAGATCAAGAACCTTCCCGAGGAGCCGGCGTTCGATTCGCCAACCGAGGCCGCCGTCGAAAAGGCCATCGCCACGCTGAACGACGTTTCCTTCACCGGTCCGGTGGTGATGTGCTCCTTCAACTGGCTTTCCATCGAACGGGCCCGCGAGCTCGCGCCCGAGGTCGCCACGGGATTTCTCACCATCGCCGGAATCGACCCGTGGGCCTCGCTGGCGTACGTCAAATCGAAAGGGCATCCATTGGTCCTTCCGCACGTGCCCGCACTGCTTTCGGCCGGGGAGGCCTTCGTTCGCGACGCGCACGACGACGGGGTCCGGGTCGGCACGTGGACCGTCGACGACCCTGAAGACATCGAACGGTGCTTCGAGATGGGCGTGGACGCGGTGGCGACGAACGACCCCGCCGCCGCGGTGCCGATCAGGGATCGATACCGTCAGGCTGCCGGCTAGCAGATCACCGACAGCGCATCGGGGATGGACTCGACCAGAACGTCGGTCCGTTCCCCTACGAACTCGCCGTCGACCTGCACCGGAACTGGCGTTTCGCTCGAAACGCGAATCTGCTCTTGATCGTGGATGTACAGGACGCGCTTGTGCTTGATGTGGCGCGCGCGCCCGAACGTCGAGAGGGCGATCCGGATGATCGCTGCGCTTCGCCCCCTGTCGATGGCCACGCAGTCCACGCCGCCGTCCACCGTCACGTCGGGGCAAACCCGCATCGCCATGCCGCGCAGGAACGTGTACGGGCTGGTGTTCTGAAAGACCGCCAGCCGGACCTCTCGCTGCTCCGACAGGTCCTTGCCCCAGGCCAGTCGGAGACGGGTCTTGCGCCAGGCGCGGTCGGCGAAGACCACGCGGAGCGCGGTCCACGCGAAGAACCAGTCACCGACCGCCTTCTTCTTCCGCGGACGGCGTTCGACCTCCCGGACCACCGCGGCGTCCAGCCCGACCCCCGCGTTGGTCGTGAAGTATCGGCCGCCCAGCCGCGCCAGCGGGACGCGCCTGGGCGGATCGTCGGCGTGCTCCAGCAGGAACCCGGTCGCCTCCACCGGATCGTGAGGGATGCCGAGCGACCGAGCGAACACGTTCGCCATCCCGCCCGGGAGAATGGCGACGCGGACGTCCGTCTCGGCCAGCCCGTTGACCACCTCGTTGACGGTCCCGTCACCCCCGAACGCCGCCACCACGTCGATCCCATCCTGGACGGCGCGCCGGGCGACCTCGGTGGCATGCCCTCGCCCCTTGGTCTCCACTTCGTCCACCCGGAACTGCGAGCGAAGCGCGGTGGCGATGACCTCGCGCCGGTACGGGTTTGCGGTCTGGGCGTTGTAGTTCGAAACGAGGAGGAGGTGGCGCATCAGGCCGTGGCGCCTTCTTCGTCGTCGAGACCGGAGCGAAGCTTGGCCAGGGTCTTGGCCAGCAAGCGGGAAACGTGCATCTGTGAGATCCCGAGCTCATCCGCGATCTCACTCTGGGTGAGTCCGCGGAAGAACCGAAGGTGGAGCATCCGGCGCTCCCTGCTGGGGAGCTCGCGAAGCAGGGGCGCCACGCTCACCCGGTCCTCGAGCGCCTCCAGCGCCTCATCCACGTCGCCCAGCTGGTCGTGATACGAGAGTCCCTCCTCGCTCGTGCCCGCGTCGAGCGAGATGAGGCTGTACGCGTGGGCTGAGTCGAGCGCCTCCAGGACCTCGTCCTCCGTGGCCTCGGCCGCGCGGGCGATCTCGGCGACGGTGGGCGAGTGCTGGAGCTCCTGCGACAGCTTGCTGATGACAGGCCCCAGGCGAAGGTTCAGCTCCTGGAGCCGGCGCGGGACGCGGACTGCCCACCCCTTGTCCCGGAAGTGTCGTTTGAGCTCTCCAACGATGGTCGGAGTGGCATAGGTCGAGAACTCGACCATGCGCTCCGGCTCGAAACGATCGACCGCCTTGACCAGTCCGATCGTTGCCACCTGGATGAGATCGTCGAGCGGTTCGCCGCGTCCGGCGAAACGACGGGCGAGGTACTCGACCAACCCGAGGTGGGATTCGATCAGGACGTTCCGGGTCTCCTGATCGCCGCTCTCTCGGAGCTTCTCAAAAAGCCGCCGGACCTCGGGCTTCGGGAGTTGCGGGTGCCGCTCGGCCGTGCTCAACGACCCGCCGCCCTCCCCGCGCCCGCCACCTCGAAGGAGACGCGATGGACCCCGTCCTGTCGAGCGATTTCCACGCCGTCCGTGACCGAGTCGAGGATGGCTTTCGACCAGGTCGTCAGGAAGTCTTCGCCTTCACGCAGTGGCCGGTCGCCCGCTGCCGACACCCTGAGCGTTCGTTCGTCGATGCTGAACGTCACCTCGAGGTGCGTGGCCGGGGGATTGGACGTCGCCATGATGCGCGAACAGACCTCATCGATGGCGATCTGGAGGTCGGTGATGCGGTCGTACGTGAAGTCCAGATGCGCGGCGAGGGCGCTGGCGCTCGCGCGAATGAGGCCAACGTGCGGCGTGGATGCCGGAATACGGATGACGATCTGGTCGGACAAGATTGCCGATTCTACGCTGCATAGACTTCCCACCCGTGGTGCTCGGCCGACCGAAGCGCAGGGATGAGCCTGCCGGCGACGTGGTCGCCGCGTTCGGTCGCGTGGTCGAGGCGATCGAACGGGCCAAGGAGATTCTTCTCTCGGCGGTCCCGCGAGGGAGGGGGTCCTCGGTTCCGCTTGCCGAGGCGTTGTGGGGGTTCGAATCGGGCATCGCCGAAGCGCGCGAGGCGATGTCGGGATGGCGAACGCCCGAGACGGAGAACGACTGGGTCGCGTGTCACTCGGCGTTGGGCCGCAGTGCCTCGGCCGCCGAAGCGCTTCGTCTCGGCGAGCCACCGGACGGTTACGAGGAGCTCTACGGGCGTCTCGATGAGCTGCTCGAGCCGCTGGATTCCTTTTCGGTGGCTGCGGAGCGATTCCGCCGGGGGAAGCGGTAACGGCGTTGAGCTACGCCAGCGAGTCCAACAGGTTCGGTTCCGACCGGTCGTAGATCACGCCGCCCTCGGCGTCGATGCGTCCTGCGGGGTGCAGCCGGTGTGGTTGAGGCTGGCCCTCGCCGCTCATGATGTGGAACACCGAACAGCCGCGCGCCGTCAGGGCGTCGGCGAGCATTCGCCGGTGGCATCGCCACCACAGCGATTCGGCGCACATGACGGCAGTCGGGGTCTCGCGTGCCGTCTCGATGACCGAGCGCACGGCGGCGTCGAACTCCTTCGTTTCCATGTGATCGGCGTACCCGCGGAAGCTCGGCGACCTCAGCGCGCGGTGCCGGGAATCGGGCCGGGGCTTTCGCCAGCCACCGAGCTCTTTCTTCCATTCGTACGCGATTCCCTGCTCGCGAAGCGCCGCGGCCAGCGCGTCTTTTCCGAACTGCGGGTGCTTGCGGGATCCCGGCGCTGTGCGGACGTCGACAAGGAGCCGGATCCCCACGGCTTGGAGCAGTTGGATGAATTCGGCGATCGGCCGGGTCCCGTGCCCAACCGTGTAGACGATCGTCGATGGTTTCGCCTCCGGCATCGGTTCTGAGCCTCCTCCCTAGACACTACGGAGCCTTCCCGGGTTTGAGCGCTCAGTTGCCCCGTAAGATCGGCGGCATGGGGGAGGGGCCGGCGATCGTCGTCGACAACGTCGTCAAGCACTTCGGCGACGTTCGAGCGTTGCAGGGGATCTCATTTGACGTCGCCGCGGGGACGGTGTTCGGGCTCCTCGGCCCAAATGGCGCGGGGAAGACGACGGCCGTTCGGATCCTGGCAACCGTCTTGGCTCCTGACGGCGGCCGGGCGACCGTGCTCGATCTGGACGTGGTCCGGCAGGCGGACGAGGTGCGCCGCCGGATCGGGCTCGCCGGGCAGAACGCCGCGGTCGACCCCAACCTGACGGGCCGGGAGAATCTGCGGATGATCGGCCTGTTGAGTCAGCTGCCGCGAGACCGGATCATGCCTCGCGCCGGGGAGCTGCTCGAGCGCTTCAGCCTCTCGGCGGCGGCCGACCGCCCGCTTCGCACGTACTCCGGTGGGATGCGGCGCCGGCTCGATGTCGCCGCGTCACTCGTGGCACGTCCGGAGGTGTTGTTCCTCGACGAACCGACCACCGGACTCGACCTCACGAGCCGAAATCAGCTGTGGGACATGATCCGAGAGCTCGTGAACGAGGGCACCACCGTCCTTCTCACCACCCAGTACCTCGAGGAGGCCGATCGACTGGCGGGTCGGGTGGCGGTTGTCGACGACGGGCGCGTCATCGCGAACGACACGCCGGGCCGACTCAAGGCAGAGCTCGGCGACACGGTGATCGAGATGGAGGTTCGCGACGAGTCTCGGGCCGGGCGGGCGTTCGAGCTCTTGGGCCGGCGGTTCGGGGGCGGCGTCGAGCGTGAGGACCACCGGCTGCGGATCACCTCGGACCAGGGCGCCAGCGTGCTGATCGCTGCCCTTCGAGCCCTCGGCGACGAGGGCCTCGAGCCGGACACGCTCACCGTTCGAGAGCCAAGCCTCGACGACGTCTTCCTGGCCCTGACAGGACGGCACGCCGAAGACGGCGAGCCGAAGGAGGCCGCTGAGTCCAGTCCTCCAGCGGGACGTCGGCGAGCGAAGAGAAGGGGAGCCGGATGAGGTCGCCGTCGGCCACCATCGCCGAACCTGAGGTGCACGAGCGACGGATCCCTATGGGGGCCGTGCGTGACACGTTCGCCATCGTTCAGCGCAACCTGATCGCGTATCGCCGGGTGCCCCAGCTCCTGGTGTTCTCGACGATCCAGCCCGTGATCTTCGTCCTGATGTTTCGCTACGTCTTCGGCGGCGCCGTTCGGGTGCCCGGCCGAATTCCGTACGTCGACTTCTTGATGCCGGGCATCTTCGTGCAGACCGTGGTGTTCGGCTCGATCGCCACGGCGATCGGATTGGCGACCGACGTCAAGAGCGGATTGATGGAGCGGTTTCACGCCCTCGCCATGGCTCGATCGGCCGTCCTCACCGGGCGAACCGTCGCGGACCTGGCGCGCAACCTCTTCGTCGTCGCGCTCATGATGGGAGTGGGATTCCTGGTCGGATGGCGAATCCACACCAACGCGCTGAACCTCCTGGGGGCCGGGGTCCTCGTGTTGTTGTTCGGGTACGCGATGTCGTGGATCTTCGCGACCGTGGGCCTCGCGGTGGGAGATCCGGAGACGGCTCAGGCCGCGGCGTTTCCCGTCCTGGCACCGCTCGTGTTCGCGTCGTCGGCGTTCGTCCCGGTCGATTCGATGCCCGGGTGGCTTCAGGTCTTCGCCGAGCACCAGCCCGTCTCCGTGACGGCGTCGGCGGTTCGGGGACTGACCCTGGGGGGCCCGATCGCCAGCAACGTGTGGCAGGCCGTCGCCTGGTGCATCGGAATCCTCGTCGTGTTCGGGCCGCTTTCCGTTCGGCTCTACCGCCGTACGGTCTGAGCTCTATCCGCGGGTGCGGACCGCCGCGCCTTCCATCAGCGTGCGAACGGTCTCTCGGGCGAACTGCTCATCGCTGCCCATCGCCGCGTCGTCGCCAGCCACGAGCTCGCTGAACGCCTGCAGGAAGCACGTGCCGAGCAGCGTCCGGCTCAGGTGCTCAGGAGAGACTCGGTCGGAGATCCGGCCGATCCGTTGCTCTCGGCGGAGATACGCGGTGACCGCGCCCAGAGCGCGCGCCGGTCCCGTGTTCGTCTTCTGAAACATCCGCCGCTGCTCTTCGAGGAGCTTGCGTTCGGAAAGACAACCCGCGGTAATTGGCAGCACGCCGCGATAGAACCCGATGGCCGTCGTCGCCACCAGCTCGAGGTTCTTGCGGACGGTCGCCTTGCCGGCCCGCTCCGGAAGCGACGCGACGACATCGATGAACGAGGGGAATCGCGTCCGGATCGTTTCGATCAGCAGTGCGTGCTTGTCCGGGAAGTACCGGTAGATGCTCCCCTCCGCGCAGCCAGCGCGTTCGGCGATCGCCTTGGTGGTGGCGGCGGCGAGACCCCGCTCATGGACGACGTGATCCGCCGCCGCGACGATCTGCTCGCGCGTTGTGGCGGGCTGCTGCTCAACCTGCATACGCGCCTTCCATCGAATCCATCGAATCCATCGAATCCTCCCGGTGCTGGCCCACGTGGCTCCGCACGAACAGAACCGAGACGAGCGAGGCCAGCAGCATGAAACCGACGGCGACCATCATTCCGATGTGGATGGCGTGGACGAACGACTGCTGGACCGCGGTCGCCAGCTCGGAGCCGGCGGGGATGCGCCCGCCGGAGCTTCCGGCCGCCGCCCGAGCGCCGGCCAGATGCACGATCTGTTGAGCCCGGCCGGCGGGGACGCCCGCCTCCAGGAGCCGCGCCAGGAACCCACGCTTGAACGCGCCGGTGACGATCGCCCCGAGCAGCGCGATCCCGAAGACCCCACCGAGCTCGCGGCTGGTGTTCGTTGCGGCCGAGGCGACGCCGGCGTGACGTGGTTCCACCGACGCCATCACGGCGGCCGTCATCGGAGCCATGGTCATCGCCATTCCGCCACCGAGCACCATGAACGCCGGAAGGATCACGCCGACGTAGGAGGAGCCCGGCTCTGTCCGGAGGAGCAAGGCCATGCCGGTGGCCGCGATGAGCGTCCCCGCCGTCATCAGCCAGCGCGAACCGTAGCGATCCGAGAGCCGTCCCGCGATGGGCGCGACGGTCATGATCATCACGGTCCACGGGAACAGCCGGAGCCCCGCGCCGACGGGCGAGTATCCCTGAATGTTCTGGAGGTACAGCGTCAGGAAGAACACCGTTCCGAACATGGCGAAGAACACCGCCGACGCGACGACGTTGGCTGCTGCGAACGTCGGAATGCGGAAGAACGACAGCGGCAGCATCGGAGATTCGCGGTGGGACTCGATGTAGAAGAACAGCGAGAGCAGGATCGCGGCGAGCGCGAACGAGCCGACGATGTACGTGTCGGTCCAGCCGCGGGAGTTTCCCTCGATCAGGGCGTATACCAGGAAGAACAGGCCGGCCGTTCCGGTCACCAGGCCCGGCGGGTCCACGCGCCGCGTCTTGCGAACGTCGCGGGACTCACGGACGACGACCAACGCCATGGCGATGCCGATGATCCCGATGGGGACGTTGATGAAGAAGATGCTCTCCCAGGAGACGTGCTCGACGAGGTACCCACCGACCAGAGGGCCGAAGGCGACGGCGAGGCCCGACATCGCGGCCCAGATACCGATGGCCGCGCCGCGCTCACGGCCGTGAAACGTGGCCGTGATGATGGAGAGCGACCCTGGAAGCAATAGCGCAGCGCCGACGCCCTGAAGCGCGCGAAAGGCGATCAGCTGATCGATCGAGCCGGAAAGCCCGCACAGGAGTGAGCCGATCGTGAAGAGGCTCAACCCCGCGACGAAGAAACGCTTCCGACCGTAGAGATCGCCCAGCGCTCCGCCGGTGAGCATCAGCGACGCGAACGTCAGCGTGTAGGCGTCGATGAGCCACTGCAGTTCCGAAACGCCGGCCCCGAGCCGGCGCTGGATGGTTGGAAGCGCCACGTTGACGACGAGGTTGTCGAGCATGGGCATGAACAGCCCAAACACCATGGCGACCAGTACCCACCACTTGCGGCGGTCTTCCGGTTCTTCTCTCTCTGCGCTCCTTGGCGGTGCAGTGATCGTCTGGGCCATGTCTCCTCCTCCGGTCTGTCCTGAGATCAGTGAGTGTTCGCTCATTCTGAGTGAGCGCTCACTCACTGTCAAACCGACTTGGGCTGCCGGTAGGGAACTCCCCCCTTGTACGCTTCAACGTCGCAGCGGTCGTGAACGGAGGGAACGCGATGACGTCGTTGAAGAAGGGCTCCATCCCCGGACCGAGATCCGCCGAAATCCTCGCCAGGAAGAGCAAGGTCGTGGCCGATCCGCTGGACATCCACACGCCCGCCGTCATCGCTCAGGGACGGGGCGCCAGAGTGACGGACGTCGATGGCAACGAATTTCTCGACTTCTCCGGCGGCCTCGGATGCCACCTCGTGGGCTACTCGCATCCCAAGGTCGTCGAGGCGGTCCAGCGCCAGGCCGCCGCGTTCTCCCACACGGACTTCTCCGTCATTCCCTACGAGACCTATGTCGAGCTGGCCGAGCGATTGGTGCGGCTCGTCGGCGGCGACCGGAAGGTCGCCTTCTTCAACGCCGGCGCCGAAGCGGTGGAGAATGCCATCAAGTTCGCTCGCGCGGCCACCGGTCGCCCGGCGGTGGTGTGCTTCGAAGGCGGGTTCCACGGCCGGACGCTCCTGACCATGACGCTGACCAGCCGGCACAAGCCCTACAAGACCGGGTTCGGGCCCTTCGCCCCGGAGGTGTACCGGCTTCCCTATCCCTATCCGTATCGAAGCGCCCATCCTGATGAGGCCGGACAGCTCGCTCTCCAGGCCATCGAGCGCGCCTTCGTCACCGTGGTCGATCCCGCCTCGGTCGCGGCGGCGATCGTTGAGCCGATCCAGGGCGAGGGTGGGTTCGTCGTCCCCAGCCCCGACTTCCTTCCCGGCCTCGCGGAGATCCTCCGGCGGCACGGGATCCTGCTCATCGCCGATGAAATTCAGTCCGGATGCGGCCGCACCGGCACGTTCCTGGCCAGCGAGCACTTCGGGGTGGAGCCGGACATCGTCCTCCTGGCAAAGGCGCTCGGGTCCGGGTACCCGCTGTCGGCGGTGGTGGGGAGGCGCGAGATCATGGACGCGCCGGGACCGTCGGCGATCGGCGGCACGTACGTCGGCAATCCGGTTGCCTGCGCGGCGGCCAATGCCGTTCTCGACGTCATCGAGGAGGAGGGACTCCTCGAACGCGCCGAGCAGGTTGGAAAAACCATTCGGGCTCGGTGGGAAGAGGTCGCGCAGGATGTCCCGGAAGTCGGAGATATCCGAGGCGTTGGGTCGATGATCGGAGTCGAGTTCGTGAAGGATCGCGAAACCAAGGAACCCAACGAAGCGCTCCTCGGAGCGCTGATCCAGCGAGCCATGGAACACGGCGTGGTGGCGGTGTCGTGCGGCATTTACCACAACGTGCTTCGGCACCTGATTCCGTTGGTGATCTCCGACGCGGAGTTGGAGGAGGGACTCGATGTCCTGGCGGAGGCCGCGGTGTCGGCCTCTTCGGTGAGGGGCTGAACAAACGGCTCGAGTGCTTCGCTCCGCAATGAAGCGCATCGCGTTCCTCGTGGCTCTGCCGCTGGCCATCGGCCTTGGCGCGTGCACCAACCAAGGCCCATCGACGCCGACCATCGGCGTTTCATTGTCTGAATCGGGCACCTTCTTCTCCAAGGCGTTCCTGCGAGGCGCCCGAGCGGAGGCCAAGCGGCAAGGGGTCGTGCTGAAAGTGTCGTCGGCCTCCGATCGTGCGGGGAAGCAGGTGTCTCAGATCTCCGCGTTCGTCAACCAGGACGTCAACGCGGTCGTCGTTGACGCCGTCGATCTGGCTCGAGTGGCTCCCGAAATGCGAAAGGCCAAGGATGCCGGCGTGCCCGTGATCGCGGTGGGGGCGCCGGCGGTCGGGGAGATCGCCACTGCGGCGGTGCTGCCCGAAGAGGCCCTGGCGGGCAAGCTC
>DASVPT010000044.1:0-3220 GCA_036389535.1 Actinomycetota bacterium | reverse complement strand
GAGCGCCAACCGCTGATGGGACGGGGGAGCGATACATGATCAGGACGTTTCCGGCAGTCTCGCAGTCGGGAGCGCCGTTGCCCAAGGTGTCGTTGGTCAGGTAGAGCGTGTTCTGGTCCACCTGGGTGCCGTCGTTCAGAGCCGGTTCGCCGATCAGGGCGTACCACTGCCGGTCCACACCGATGTCCGGGACGCCCGTCGAACTGCAGATGAAGCTGTTGCCACCATCGTCGGACCTTCCGGTGGAGAACTCGAGCGGGACCCCGCCTGCTCCGGACAGGTCGTTGAAGTAGATGCGATGGGACTTGTCGACGGCGATCTCGGTGTCGCCACCTCCGATACATGGGGGCGTGGTGCCCTGGATCTTCCCGGTGAGTGGTTGGGAAGCCTGGACCCACTTCCACGTCTGCCCCGTGTCCGTGGTCTTCCAGAGCCACGACACGTTTGCCGAGCTCGCGCCCGGGACACCCGCGTACATGGTGGACGGGGTGGTCGGATCGGCGCGCAGGTCCATCTCGAAGCCGTCACCGTTGATTCCGGCCATGGTCGGATGCGCGAACGTCAGGTTGCCGTTCGGTGTGACGGAAGCCGGGTAGGCGAACTGCGCTACCGGGCCAGCCTGCACGTCGTCCCACAGGGAGGTGTAGAGGTCCTTCGACAGGAACTGGCGCGCGTACACGTACCCGAACGCAGGGGCGTTAGGGAGGGATGCGGCCCAGGTGTTGTCCGACGGATCGAGCGTCGCGGTGGTGAAGCTGCCGAAGTTGGGGTCGAGCGACACCTGAACGTACCCGTCGGGTTGGTGCTGTCTAGACGGCGGCGTCCCGATGATGTACGAGAACGTCTTCGCCTGGTCCACGACGTCGGAGAGTGCACCGGCGTGCTCGGCGAGCCCGTAGCCGACGACATGGTCGAGCTTGTCGCCTGAGGCGAGGCCGCCCAGCTCCGAGCGCGGGGCGCTCATCGTCACTTCATTGCCGTTCACGCTCCCGGTGATTGCGCCTGTGCACGCGGCATCCGGGTTGTACGTCAGAACCTTGGGAGTGGGTGCTCCCAGCGCCGGCGCGTCGACGCTGCTGACGACCCCGCACTCGAAGGCGAACTGCCCGGGGCCGGTCGACTTCATCTTCATGAATCGGTGGGAATGGAAGGGGCCGCTCGTCATGGCCGCTGGCCCGATTCCGCCCTTGCCCTCCCACCATGTCACGAGCCAGGCTGGGTCGCCGACCGACTGCGCTTCGGCGACGGAAGGAGCCGAGAGATCCTCCACCCTCATCTTCGCCGTGAGGTTGCCGCCCGCGTCGGAGAGCGAGACTTCTCGAATGTCCAGGGCGCCGTGGTTCGGGCTCTTCACCGGGACGACCGGGAAAGATGCATCGCCGGAGCGGTCGGAGCTCCAGTTGCCGGGTGGCAGGCCGTGCGTCCCCTCGACGTTCAGCGTCGCGCCGGTGAGATCCGCGCCGGTGATGGCGACGTTGGCCGGTCGGGGGTCGGGCAGGAGGTCACCCTTGTTCGCGAAGAGGCTGGGTCCGGTCCGAAGGCGGATAACGGCGTTCATGGGCTTGCCGATGTACTGGCCCGGGGTGACCTGCGAGAGGTCGCTGTTCTCGTTGTAGGCGATGAACACGCGCCCGTCCGGGTCCTTGTCCACCATGAAGAAGTCAGCCATGGAACGGTCGGCGTTGGCCGTCAGACAGTTTGGGAACCCGCCCGTGCAGACAGTGCCGCGGTGCATCGGATGTTCGTCGGCCTGAACCTGCGTGAACGTCGGAGAGGCATCCATCGCGTTGGTGCTGAAGACCGTGAAGACGTGCCACAACGCCTTCACGCTGCCCGGGTACGAGCCAGTTCGCCCGGCGTCGGTCGTTCCGTAGAACACCAGAGCCACACGGCCGGGATCTCCAACCGTGATCCATGGGAACAGCATTTGGTGCAGATCCGGAGTGGCTCCGACCGGGCTACCGGGTCCCGTGTTGACCTGGATCGGCGCGTGCCAATGAAAACCCCGGTCGGTCGAGTACGAGATGAACGCTTTGCACGGGTTGGTGGCCGGTTGCGCGCAGGCGGTGGTCCATCCCTGCCAGAGGTTCCCGGCCGTGTCCATCTGGATCGGGGCGAAGAAGTTCCCCTGCGCGCCGGATGAGCCACGGGCCTGCCACGTCACGCCGCCGTCGGTGGACACGTACGTCCGGCCGGGGCCGGGCGTGACGCCGGGGGTGGAGCTGGGCGTGTTCCCCGACGTGGGCACGAAGATGTGGCCGTTGTTCGGGTCGACGGCGAAGCGCCCGATGCACTGCGGGCCTCCGAGGCTTCCCTGCGAGTTTTGTGCCGGGTTCGGCGGTGCGTACGTCACGCCGTTGTCGGTCGAGACCAGCATGTAACAGTTCGACGCGACCTCGGCTCGGTTCGCGGCGAGGTAGATACGCCGGCCGGTCGGGCCATTGTTGGGGTCGTAGTTGCCCATCCATTGCCGGTCGGTCTCTGGGAAGCAACCCTCGCCGGGAGCGAACGTCTTGCCCTCGTCATAGGAGCGGAAGGTGCTGTTGCATTGAAGCGTCTGGAGGTCGGAAGCAAAGACGTCGCGGTTGTTCGCGATCGTGATCTCCGTGTCGCCGCCGCCGTTCTGGCAGTTCGCCTTGGCAGGGCAACCGATCAGGTGCCACTGAATGCCGTTGTCTTCGGACTTCCAGAACCACGAGGCCTGCGTCGTGCTGCCCCCGGGACCGCTGACGTAGTTGCCGCCACGATTGTCGATTTGGATGTCGGGCTCGCCCACCATCCGAACCGGATCGTTCAGGTTCGAGTGGTCGAAGGTGATGCCATCCGAGTTTCCAGATGTCGCTGCAATGACCGCGGGTTCCACCGCGCGCTCCTGCGTTGACGCGGGTGCACTCGCCATCGCGGGCAGCATCGGAGCCACCAGCGCGAGCGAGACGATCAGAACCAGACGAGACTTGGCGAGCATTACGTGTCCCCCTCTCAAGGGGCTTTCGCCCCCTGCCGACCTCGAAATCGATGAAGAATCCCACACGCGACCTGGCCGTGTCTACAAAATTGTGATTTCTCGGAGCATGAGTTAGATGGTTCCCGGTGACCCACGCGGCATGACCAGCCGTCTTGATCAGATGGCATCGGCGACGCCGGCCTCACGCGATCGATACGTGGATTTCCTCAGAGCCCTGTCCATCGTCGCCGTCGTGTTCGGCCACTGGTTCATCTC
>DASVPT010000043.1:0-3289 GCA_036389535.1 Actinomycetota bacterium | reverse complement strand
GACCGGAAAAGGGTCGTCATCCTCGCCGCAGCGGTTTTCGCGGCGGTCTTCGGCCTGCGCCTTACATTCGCGAACCCGCAGCTGGGGATCAGCTTCCTCTACGTCGCTCCTATCGTCCTGCTCACCATGTCGTTTGACGTTCGAGGCGCTCTCTGGGCGGTCGTCGTGAGCATGACGCTGACGATTGTGACGAGCGTCCTTCGGGACAGCCCCTTGTCGCCGGCCGCCTATGCGGTCCGGGGTACGGTGTTCGTATTCGTCGGCATGACGTCGGCAGTGTTCCGCCGCATCAGCCTGCGTCTAGAACAAGAGAGCGCAGCCTGGTTCGAGCAGGACATCGACCTTCACTGCATCGCCAACATGGATGGGTACTTCATCCGAGTCAACGACGCCTTCGTGCGAGCGCTCGGATACCCGAAGGCGGAACTTCTCGCGAAGCCGTTCATCGACTTCGTTCACCCTGAAGACCGTGACCGAACCATCGCCGAGACCATGAAGCTTGCGAACAGCATGGGGGACACGGTCGACTTCGAAAACCGCTATCGCGCAGCAGATGGCAGCTACTACTGGCTTCGGTGGTCCGCGACGCCGGTCCACGGCCGCTTGATCTATGCCTCGGCTCGAGACGTAACCAGCCAAAAAAACCTCGAAGAACGCCTCGAGCAGCTCGCCACGACCGACTCATTGACCGGTTTGGCGAACCGGCGCCGCTTCGAAGAGGAAGCAGCGCGGACTATCGATCACATCGCGCGCTACGGGACTCGGGCCGCCGCCCTCATGATCGATCTCGATGGGTTCAAGGAGGTGAACGACAGGGCGGGCCATCAGGCTGGCGACGAAGTCCTAAAGCGAGTAGCCGACAACCTGAGAAGGCGCTTGCGATCTTCCGATCTGGTTGCGCGGCTCGGCGGCGACGAATTCGTGGTCTTGCTGACCGAGACGGGAGTGGAGCAAGCAGCGCTCGTCGCGGAGGCGCTGATCGAACGGATCACCGAATGCGGCTGGCAGACCGAAGACGAGGAGCTACCCGTGTCGGCAAGCATCGGCGTCGCGCTCTTCGATTCGGCGTCGCGCGAAACACTCTCCGACGTGGTTCGGCGCGCAGACAACGCGATGTTCGAGGCGAAGCGGGCCGGCGGGCACCGCTATCAGATCGCCGAGGGGGTCCGAGTGCCCGCGCCTCACTCGGCCCGCTAGAAGACCGCGGGAGGCGCCTCTCTGCGCGTTACTGCTGTTGTCCGAGGCCGAGCGCCGCCATGAACGCCATCTGGTCGTAATAGACCCGATGGGACTTCACCCGTCCGTTTTCGACGTCGTTGATCTCCATGAACGGCAGCTCGAACGGCTTGCCTGTGGGTGGGACCTCACCCTGCGGCGACGGCATCGGGTTGGTGAAGGTTCCCGTGAACGTGCCCTCGGTCACCACGGTGTTTCCTGACTCGACGAACCGCTTCGGGTTCAGCGTTGCATCCGGCATCGCGCTCTTGAAGACACTGATGTACTCACGGAATGCGTCCCAGCCCCGCAGAGTTCCGGTTGGATCGGTGTTCTCGAAGTCGTCGGCTACGACATCTCGCGCGCTGTCGAGCTCTCCGCTGTTGAACGCGTCGTAGAAGTGCTGAACCGTGGACTGTGCCTCACCCATGTCGCCCCCCTTCTCGCTTCACGAACGATAGGTCTTGGGGGCGTTCTGTGCCAAGAGGTACTGCTTCGACGGTCGGAGAACCACACAGCATTCTCCGGGTGTCGGCTCGAGCGCCGCTTCGACAGACTCGTTCCCGATGCCTCGGACGACGCCCTCGATGAAGGCCCGATTCATCCGGCACACCAGCTCTGGTGCGTGGCGGGAGAGCGCATGGAAAGGACAGTTTTGCAGTCGTACGCTTCCGGCCTCCGCTCGATATGGCTCATAGCCATGAGCCTCGAGAACCTCGGTCGCCGTGGAGAGCGCTCGTTCGGTCCCGGGAGCTCGCAGATGAAGCTCAGACCGGATCCGTTCACCAACACCGCGTCCCTCTTCCGCCGCGACGCTGGCCGCAACTTCTGATCTATCGGGGTTGCGATCCTCCGCCTTGATCGCCTCGACGAGCAGCTTCCCAATGACGTCGTACTTCCGCTCCGGGATCGAAACGTCCAGCTCGACCGCGGATGGCACATAGGTCTTCGCCGGGCGGCCCGCCCCAGGCCCTGATCGTGATTCCGGCCTGGCGTACGTGAACGACAGGAGCCCACGTTCCGCCAGCTTGTCGAGATGAAATGCCGCCAAGTTTCGCGAGATGCCCGCGCTGTCGGCGGCTTCCTCGCGAGTCACCGGATGGCGTGCGCGACGGACGTGCTCGTACAGGCGCCTCCGAAGAGGATCATCGAGCGCCGCCACCGCCGCTGTCTTTTCGGGATCGACCATGGACGTGACTGTATCACCAGTGCGCGTGGTCGAAAAACTTCCTGGCATTCTGCTTCCTGGGATTGCGACAATAGATTTTGGTGATAGAGTCCGTCGCGTGAACCCGAGACGAAAGGAGCACGAGGTCATGAATCGCGACACGTACTCGCTGTACGCGGCACTCCGCCGCCTTTGGACCGACCACGTCGTGTGGACGCGGTCCTATGTCGTGGCAGCGGTGGCTGATAGCCCCGACGCCGGCAAGGCTGCTGAGCGGCTGCTCAAGAACCAGGAAGACATCGGAGCCGCGATCGTCCCCTTCTATGGCCAGGGGGCCGGGGACGCGCTGACCGGGCTTCTGAAGCAGCACATCATGATCGCGGTGGAGCTCGTTGCCGCCGCGAAGGCCGGCGACACAACGCGGTTCGAGGAGCAGGACCTCCTTTGGACGAAGAACGCCGAGGAGATCGCGGAGCTTCTCAGCGGCGCGAACTCCAACTGGGTGAAGGATGACGTGGTCGACATCCTCGGAGTCCACCTCAAGCTGACCAAGGACGAGGCGGTGGCTCGTCTCCAGGGCGATTGGGACGCGGACGTCGCGGCCTTCGACCAGATCGTGACGGAGATCTTGACGCTCTCCGACATCCTGGCCGACGGCATCGTCAAGCAGTTCTCCGAGCGTTTCGCGGCATGACGGCGATGACGGAGATCACTTCGGGGCTGGAGATCGGCGCACCCGCGCCGATCTCCCCCCAGATGGCCGGTACCGATGGCGCGCTCCACACGCTCGAGGAGTACGCGGACGCGAAAGTCCTGGTTGTCGTGTTCATTGGGAACGGGTGCCCGACGGTCCGTGCCTACGAGGACCGCCTGAAAACCTTGTACCGAAACTTCGGCGAAAGAGGT
>DASVPT010000042.1:0-6298 GCA_036389535.1 Actinomycetota bacterium | reverse complement strand
CCCCATGCAGGAGACGACCAGCGACGCACACACCGACGTCGTGGCCGAGATCCTGAGCGACGGAAGCGTTCGCCCCGTGGCGAACGACAACTCACAGACCAGCAACAAGAGCTGGACGGAGGGGTCGATCTCCGGCCGGAGCTGGATCCTCTGGTGGACCCGGAGGTCGTTCGCCGAGGCCTAAGAGGCAGGCTCCGAGCTCTGCTCGGCCGGGAGTGAGGCGGCAGCGCCCGTCCCACTTCCAAGGCTCTTCCTGATCTCCTCCAGGCGCTCAGCTCCCTGCGAATCCAGGGCAGCCTTCTCCACCTCCACCATGCGGGCTTCAACGGTATTGCTCGTGATTTCCGAGGTTCCGAGCGCCCTCGCGTAACGCTCCTCGATCTTGTCGCGGACCTCTGAGAGCGTCGGCACGTCGCCCTGCACGGTCAGCTCGCTGACCGACTTCAGAGCATCGTTCATGCGTTCTTGCATCTTGGCCTGCTCCAACTGAGAGAGCAGACGGGATCGCTCGGCGAGCCGCTTCTGAAGGACGAAGGCGTTTTGCTCGACCGCCTTCCGAGCCTGCTCGGCGGCCTGGAGCGCCTGGTCGTGGAGGCCCTTGAGGTCCTTCATCGAGGCTTCCTCACCCACGAGCTTGGTGGCGAAGGTCTGAGCGGTCTGTTCGTAGGACGTCGCCTTCTGCTCGTCCCCGGCGGCGCGGGCCTGCTGCTCGAGGATGAGCGCTTGGCGGGCCGAGCTCTGGAGCTTCTCGACCTCTTCGATGGAACGCCCCAGCTTCATCTCGAGCTGACGCCGGTTGCCGAGCACCGCAGCCGCCTGCTGGCTGAGCAGCTCGTGTTGTCGCTTCGCCTCCTCAATAGCCTGCTCGATCTGCACCTTGGGGTCGGCCATCTCGTCGAGCTTGCCGGACAGTGCCGCGACCAGGTATCGCCAAGCCCGGCGGAGAAACTTCATCATCGAAACCACTCTCCTCTCTCGAAACAGAATGACAGAGGAACTACGAGGCCTCTGCCGCGGGCAGGCTACCCCGGTCCTCGAGCGCGCTCAAAACTCGGCGGCTCAGGTTTTCGGTCTCGACCAGGCCGGCGCGGAGCCCTTCGAGCTCCTCCGCAAGCGCGTCGACCTCCTGCGCCCCCTCGACCGGGGACTGGGTCTCGACCAGCGCGACGATCTCCACCAACCGAGCCACCAGGCCCTCAAGACCGAGCACCACCGACTCGAGACGGGCCTGGAGGCGCTTTCCGGCATCCTCGAGCCGAGCGAACACGTCGTACTGGGTCCGAACCGACTGGAGCGACCGCGTGAGCTCGGACCGGATCTCGTCGGTCTCGGCCTGATCCATGAGGTAGGTGAGTCGCGATTCCTCGTCCATGAGGCGTCGCTCGTCGATGCGGCGAAGCGCCTCCCGAACGGCCGACGCCTGGCCCGCCAGCCGGTAGACGTCGTCGAGCATTCCCGCGGCCTGCTGCCCGATCTGTTCGAATCGCTCCCGAACGGGGCCGGTTCGAATGGAGTTCCCGAGGCCCCGGAAGGACCGCACCGCTTGCTCGGCGCGCTTGGCCCACCGATCCTCGGCGGACCCCGACCGAATTCGGAGCGTGCCCGCTCCGTGCACCCGGTCCCGGTTGAGCAGCGCGCCGGTGGCCACCTTTACCCCATAGACGCTGGCGCCCACCACCAGAGCGGCCGCGGCCGGGAGGCCGACGGCCCACCCCAGGCCGCCGGCCACTCCCGCGATTAGCAGTCCCCACGGGTCCCGGATCTCGTCGCCGAGCGCCATGCCTAGAAGTTCGAGATCACGGCGGTGAAGACCTTGTCGATTGAGGCCGGATCCGCGGCGTCATAGACCGCCGCCCTGGCCGCCTCCGCGATGCGGGCCAGCGTGGGGAGGTCGGCGTCCTGGCCGTAGGCGATGGGAAAGACCCGGACGGCCACGTCCTCTCCTTCGGACTGAAGTTCCTGAAGAAGACCGGTGAGGTTGTTGTCGGGCGGATATTCGTTCTTTCCGTCGGTGAGGAGCACCACCGCGTTGATCCGCTCCGGATCGAGGTTCTCCCGCATGTACTGGGTCGCCGCTCGGGTGGTCGCGTACAGGGCGGTCCCGCCGCGGGGCGTGAGGCCCGAGATCGTCCGCCGGAAGGCGTCGAGGGAGGGCTTGACCGGAGAGATCGGAACCAGCTGAAGGTACGGTTTCCCGCCCGGAAAGTCGGAGGAGAAAATCCACAGACCGAGATCATCATCCGGCGCGAACTCCGTCAACGATCGGATCGCCGCGCGCTTCGCCAGGTCGAGCTTGGACTCGCCGCCCTCGCCGGCGGAATCACCCATCGACCCGGAGACGTCGATCACGAAGAGAACTCTGGCTCGTTTCCGTAACTCGTTCCACGATCGCTGGATCTGGTCGAGCACCTTCGGCGGCGGAGGGGAGATCACCGCACGCGGTTGGTTCGCCTGTAACCCGTTGGTCAGCTGGATCTGAGGACCCGATCGGCCGCGAAAATCGCGGAACGCCGCCTGCTGGAATCGCTGTTGCTGCGCCGGCTGCTGCAGGAATCGCAGGAAATCCGCGGCGGCGGCCTTCTTCGCCTGATCGACCCACGCCGCTTCCAGGACGACGAAGGGATTGTCGGAGAAAAGCGTCCCCTCCTTCGGGTAGACGGCCACCAGCGGGGTTCGGGGGCGAGGATGGTCGCCGAGCGTCGTCGGGTCCCCCGACGGATTCCCCATGTTGTAGTCCCACACCGATTTCTCTTCGACCGTGACGGCGGAGACATAGGCGAGCCCCTGCCCGCGGTCGTCGGCCTTCTGCAGGTTCTCCAGGAAGGTGAGCGTGGTGTCGCCGTAGTGCACCACGGCGGATTCCACACCCTTGACGAACTCGATGACCTTCGGGTCGCGAGTATCGGCCTCGGTCAGGTCGCTCGACCGTCCCGTCGCCGCGAAGAACGACGCGATGGTGGCATTGAGGCCGGACGTCGAGAAGTTCGGGTTCGTCTTGCCGAGTCGAAACGCCCCCCATTCGGGGTGGCCGAACTTGCCCCAGCCAGCAGGGTCTTGCGCGATCGAGAGCACGTCGGACCAACCGATCGGCCTTCTCGGCCAGCCCATCGCTTCTGCCATCGGCCGGGGCATGGCGATCACGAGCGGCGTTTGCGCGATGTGCGGCAAGTCCTTGGGCACGATGTCCGGCGCGTCTCGCACCGCCAGCCGCTGTCGAAGGATCACCACCCACGAGGACGACGCGGGGGACCACACGTCCGGGCGGGGACCGTCGGTCTGTTCGTTCCAGCCACGCGCCAGCGCCTCGGCGGCGCCGCCAGAAGCCTTCGATTCCACGGAGACACGGACGCACCGTCCGCCGACAGTGCGGCCAAGGCGGTCGTACTCCGCAGCGATCTGCTTGAGAAGGGCCGCCTTCTCCGAGGAGGCCGCAACCGCGACGCCAATGCAGGAGCCGTCGGGCCCAATGCGCCCATCCGTCGGTGGGGCAGTGGTGCTCTTGTTGCCGCCACCAGAAAGGCTGCGGACGATAAGGATCAGCAAGATGCCGACGACAGCGGCAACAACAAGAGGAACTCGGGTGCGGCGCGGTTGGTCCATCAGACCTCCGATACGAAAGCCATGATAGCGTCAAGGGGGATGCGGGCATGACCGAGCAACAGCAGCAAGTTGCGACCGCATGGGACAGCGCGTTGCGCCAACTCGACGATGCCGCGCGGACCATGAATCTCGATCCGGACATCCATGAAGTCCTGCGCCATCCTCGTCGCGCCCTCGAGGTTTCGATACCTGTCCGGATGGACGACGGGTCGACCATCGTCTTCAGGGGGTACCGCGTCCACCACAACACCTCGCGGGGTCCTTCGAAGGGCGGCCTTCGATATCACCCCGCGGTGACGCTCCACGAGGTGAAGGCGCTCGCGATGTGGATGACGTGGAAATGCGCCGTCGTGGGGATTCCGTTCGGAGGGGCTAAAGGTGGCGTCGTCGTGAACCCGTCGGCACTTTCCGAGCCGGAGCTCGAACGCCTCACCCGTCGATACGCGTACGAGATCCTTCCGTTCATCGGACCGGAGAAGGACATCCCGGCGCCGGATCTGGGGACGAACGAACAGATCATGGCCTGGATCATGGACACCTACTCGACGCGAGAGGGCTACTCGGTTCCTGGCGTGGTCACCGGAAAACCCATGTCCATCGGAGGATCCGCCGGAAGGCCGCAGGCAACGGCTCGTGGTGTGGCATACACCACGCTCGCGACGCTGAAGCACCTCGGTATGTCGGTGGAAGACACCCGGGTGGTGGTGCAGGGATACGGGAAGGTCGGCGGCGCGACTGTGGAGCTGCTTCATCAAGCCGGCTGCAAGGTGATCGGTGTGTCGGAGGTCGAGGGCGGCGTCTACAACCCGGAGGGGCTGTCACCGCGCGGACTTCGGATGCAAAAGGAGCGGTCCGGCTCGCTTCGCGACTTCGAGGGCGGCGACGCCATCTCGAACCACGAGTTGCTCGAGCTCGAGTGCGACGTCCTGATCCCGGCCGCCATCGAGGGCCAGATCACCGAGCGCAACGCCGATCGGGTCGGTGCCAGCGTGATCGTGGAGGGGGCGAACGGTCCGACCACCCCCGAGGCGGATGACATCTTGAACGAACGAGGCATCACCGTGGTCCCCGACATTCTGGCCAACGCCGGAGGCGTTACCGTCTCGTACTTCGAATGGGTCCAGGACATCCAGGCGTACTACTGGACCGAGGACGAGGTCAACGAACGCCTCCGAATGATCATGGAACGCGCGTACGTCGACGTCCTCACGGTGGCCGAGGAGTACAAAGTGCCGATGCGAACCGCCGCGACCGTTCTCGGGGTCGATCGGGTCGCCGAGGCGCACGGCACGCGAGGCCTCTTCCCCTAGAGATCGACTCGCCTCCGGCTCCGCGTTTTTGGGCCGGGGTCATATAGGGTCCGAGCAGAGAGCGGAAGAGGAATGGACGAAGATCCGCAAACCGAAGAACCCTGGCAGGAGATTCTCGACTTCGAAAGGGAATGGTGGCGGCTCTCGGTCCCGAAGGAAGCGGCGGTTCGCGAGCGGTTCCACATGTCCGCCGCGCGCTACTACCACTTGCTGAACCGGGTCATCGATCGCCCCGACGCCCTTCGGTACGACCCCATGCTGGTACGAAGGCTCCGCCGCCTGCGGGAGGCTCGCCGCCGAAAGCGGTTCGCCAAGCGGCTGGGCCTGAACGGATGACCTGGGCTATCTTCTTGCCCGTGACCGAGTCGCCCGCGGCCCCACAGAGCGTCTCATGAGCACGTCGACGCTCCGCGTGTTGATCGTGATCGCGGCCATCGCGTTGGGCGTGGTTTTCTTGCGCGAGGCGTTCCCGGGGACCACCCGGGCGTCATCGCGACACCCGCGCGTTCCCCGGCCGGTGACGCTTCCCTCGGAAAGTCCCACCCCCAGTCCGACCCCCAGCGAATCGCCCAGTCCGAGTCCAAGCTCAAGTCCCAAAAAGAAGAAGGAACAGAAGCCGCAGGTGGCGGGGGTCGTCGTGCAGGTCTTGAACGGGACGCACACCAACGGGCTGGCCACGCAGATCTCGGAACGGCTCAAGGCGGCGGGGTACACCCTGGAACCGGCCGGGAACCATGCCAACCAGGAGAAGACGACGATCTACTACCAGCCCGCACACAAGATCGATGCCGATTACCTTCGGAAGAAGCAGTTCCCGGACGCGGATCTCACCCCCGCACCCGCGACCTTCCCGAAGAAGATCGACATCACCGTGCTCTTGGGCTTGGACTTCAGCGCCTAGCCGCTCGCCGGCGATCTAGCCGTCGGAACTCCCCCGCACCTCTTCGAGCTCGTGGAGCTGCTTTCGAACCCAGTCCTCAGGCCGGTTTTCGCGCGCGAGATTTCGAAGGGAAGCGGCGCGCTTCTCCCGGTCGGGCTTCTTCATGACGAGGGCGGCCGCGATCGCCTCGGCGGTGGCCTCGACGTCGAACGGATTCAGGCGGATGGCGTCGTCGCCCAGCTCAGCGAACGCGCCGGCGTTCTCCGACAGGATGAGCACGCCGTCTCGTCGATTGAGGAGGGGTCCCTCCTTGGCCACCAGGTTCATTCCGTCAAAGACAGGATTCACCAACAGCGCGTCGTACAGCTCGTAACCCGCGAGCGTGAGCTGGAAGTCGTCCTCGACGACGACGCGAATGGGTTGCCAGTCCTCGTCCCCGAGCTCGCCATTGATCCGATCGACGGTCTGGAGGCATTCCTCGACGTATGCCTGGTATTCGGGGACCTCC